>DTYO01000087.1 GCA_012961845.1 Thermodesulfobacteriaceae bacterium | reverse complement strand
GATAATTCGGTTCGCGAGTTTGCCGAAGATGTAAAGCGGAGGGGGCACAGACAGACGTGCTTTGGTACTTCAAACCCCTGACAATGCAGCAGATTTGGTGAAATCGCGAACCCCGTGCGGCTTCAAATGCCGAACATTTTTTCTTTGTTGAATTCGTTGCAACTTTTTGGTGCATTTCTTGATTCACCATGTTTTATGTAACTTGCTGTAATTTAAATCTATTGGCATTTGTTTGGCTTTTGAAGCAATATTCCGGGCTGAGTTGTCGTAAGTAAGGTTTGGTTTACTATGTCAGTGCAGAAAAAAGCGCAGCCGTCCTCTTCCATGTCGGACTGAGGGCGCTTGGCCTGAGGTTCGTTGGCGTGAAACAGGATTGTGCTGGACTAAACAGGAAGGAAGGGATGTAATGATGATGCGTATGATGAAATTGTCTCTGGCTGCGGTGCTGGTTTTACTGATTGCTGCAGTGCATGCAGAAAGTGCTGAAATGGGCCAAGCAAAATATGAAGATTTCAAGAAGCCCAAATACTGCGGGGCATGTCACAGAGAAATCTATCAGGAGTGGAACCAGAGTCTGATGTCTAAGTCTTTTGTCCACGAATGGGATGAGGTGGAATATTTCAAGCTGGCTCTTCCCCATGCCATGAAACTTGAAAAGGTATCCGGAGTAAAGGCCGGGTGTATAGGGTGTCATGCCCCTCTTGCCTTTCTCTCTGGGGACATTCCTCCAAAACCTGTGGCTGACAAGACCAGGGCCAACGAAGGTGTAAGCTGCGAAATATGCCATAATATTACGGGTTCAAAAGAGGCGGTCCCGTTCAATTTCAGCTACGTGATTGAGCCGGACAAGGTGAAACAGGGCCCGAGAAAAGATGCAGAATCGCCAGTCCATGAGACGCGTTACTCGGAATTTAACAGGAGCCCGGAGCTGTGTGCCACATGCCATGATGAGCAGAGCCCTTATGGCGCATGGGTCAAGGCCACATACAGAGAATGGAAGGCTGGTCCTTATGCGAAGGAAGGTACGAGATGCCAGGACTGCCATATGTATCGGGCACCTGGAAAGTCTGCCAGCAAGGGAAAGGAGAGAAATGATATTGCTCATCACTCCTTCCATGGGTCGCATGACAAAGGCAAGCTTGCAGGTTCAGTGGACATAGCGCTCTATTCGAAAAAGAAAAGCGTGGCTCGGGGAGGAACTCTCGATTTCAGGGCGGCACTGTTCAACGGAAAGGTGGGTCACTATATACCGTCCGGGTCTACGGAAGAACGTATGCTGTGGCTGGAAGTTTGGGCCGTGGATGCTGCCGGAAAGAAATATGCCGTACCTGTTGAGGCCAAGGGCTTCAAAGGAGAGGAATATACCATAGCAGACAGGAAGGCAACTGCCTACCAGGCTATGGGTGAGATCATGGAAATTGCTGATTATAAGGGAATCAGCCGTGACGGTAATGTGCCCGACGGCTCCAGGATCTTCCGAAAGCCGTTTTTCGATCCACAGG
This sequence comes from Thermodesulfobacteriaceae bacterium, assembly GCA_012961845.1. GTDB lineage: Bacteria > Desulfobacterota > Dissulfuribacteria > Dissulfuribacterales > UBA3076 > DTYO01. The sequence continues at coordinate 22,564 of DTYO01000087.1, read as the reverse complement.
GAAGAATGACCATATGCCAGTGGTATACAGCTGAAAATACCATGGTGGATTACAGAATCGGCCCCAGAGAGACTAAGATAGAAAAATACGCATGGACAGTTCCGGAGGACATGGAACCTGGCAGGGTAACCATAGAGGCAAATCTCTATTACAGTCAGATCCCCAGTTCAGTGGGTGAATTCATGAAGCTCCCGGCTGATGAGTATGCTCCTGTCCTGGTAAACAAGGCGGCTATCGAGGTCGATGTGGAATAGTTTTGCAGATGCAGAGGATGATGACCACCTGTTCAATGGGGCATTGATTCCCTAGATCAGGCCTGTAACAGACCATAATACATCCAGGGCTGAATATTGCCTTGGTTTTCAAGGAAAGGAAGCAAAGACATGACAAAGAAACTACAGATCTATAAGTGTGACGTATGCGGCAATATCGTGGAAATGGTCCATGAAGGTGCAGGGGAACTAGTGTGCTGCGGCCAGCCCATGAAATATCTGGAAGAGAATACTGTTGATGCAGCAGTAGAAAAGCACGTGCCGGTGATCGAAAAGGTGGACAACGGCTATAGAGTCACCGTAGGAAGTACGGCCCATCCCATGGAAGATGCTCATTATATAGAGTGGATAGAGGTCATCGCAGACGGAAAGGCATACCGCCAGTTCTTAAAACCAGGCGATGCCCCTGAAGCGGTTTTCTGTATTGATGCCCGGGAGATAACAGCAAGAGAACTGTGCAATCTCCACGGAGTCTGGAAAGGATAGATCATGCTCAGCGGAAAGATGGAAAAGGCTCTGAACAATCAGATCAACGCTGAGATGTATTCAGCTTATCTTTACCTCTCCATGGCGGCCTATTTTGAGGCAAATGATCTTCCTGGCTGTACCCAGTGGATGAAGGCCCAAGCCCAGGAAGAGATGGTCCACGCCATGAAACTGTACGGCTTTGTCAATGAAAGGGGGTCGAGGGTCACGCTGGGTGCCATAAAGGCCCCTCCGGTGGAATGGGATTCCGCACTTGCAGTCTTCGAACAGGCATACGAACATGAACAGTTTGTCACCAGCCTGATAAACCAGCTCATGGATCTTGCAATTGAAGAAAGGGATCACGCAACACAGATCTTTCTCCAGTGGTTTGTTACCGAGCAGGTTGAGGAAGAGGCCTCGGCCAGTGAGGTGGTGAATAAGATAAAGCTTGCCGGGGAGACATCCGGCGGTCTTTTCATAGTGGACAAGGAACTGGGACAGCGTGCCCTTCCGGTGCCGGTTCCGGGTTCGTAGAGATCTGACTGGGCAGACGGAAGAAATAAGAAGAGAACATGGCAGCACCGGATGTAGCAGAGCCTGCGTGGCCTGCGGCACTGATTCCGGGCTTGTCGAATTGAAAGAGTAAAGAAAGGAACATGAAGGAAAATGCAGAAATACAAGTGTGACATATGCGGTTATGTTTACGATCCTGAGGCAGGAGATCCGGGCAGCGGTATCGCTCCGGGCGTATCTTATGACGATCTCCCCGACGACTGGACATGCCCTGTCTGCGGGGCTGCCAAGGATCAGTTTTCACCCACTGATTAGATCGGTACTGACAGGAAGGTAAACTATTATGCATCCAATAGAAATAAAACCGAATGTATACTGGGTGGGGGCTGTGGACTGGACCACCAGGGATTTCCACGGTTACTCCACCTACAGGGGCACGACATATAATGCTTACCTGATAATGGATGAGAAGATCACCCTGTTTGATACTGTCAAGAAGGACAAGAAGGGGGAACTTCTTCATAGGATCAGAAATATCGTCGAGCCCGAAAAGATAGATTATCTCGTGGTAAACCATGTGGAAATGGATCACTCGGGTTGTCTGCCGGAAATAATGGAGATCGTAAAGCCAGAAAAGCTGTTCTGTTCTACCATGGGCAGAAAAACCTTGCTGGACCACTTCCACCGGGAAGACTGGCCGTACGAAGTGGTTAAGCCGGGGCAGGATCTCAGTCTGGGCAGCAAGACCATTCAGTTCATCGAGACCAGGATGCTGCACTGGCCGGACAGCATGTTTTCATACGTCAAGGAAGACAAACTGCTGATTTCGAGTGATGCCTTCGGACAGCATTTTGCAAGCAGTGAGCGCTTTGACGACGAGGTCAATCTGAATGATCTTATGTACCAGGCCGCAAAATATTATGCCAATATCCTGTACCTATATTCTCCGCTGGTCAGTAAGCTGATTGCCAGTGTCCAGGAGATGGGGCTTGAGATCGATATGATAGCTCCTGACCATGGAGTCATATGGCGGGACCCGGGGCGCATAATCAATGCCTACAGTGAGTGGAGCAGCCACAAGGCCAGGAAGAAGGCGCTGGTGATCTATGATACAATGTGGCACAGTACGGAAATGATGGCCAAGGCCGTGGCAGACGGAATCCAGGATGAAGGGGTCAGTGTGGACCTTCTGGATCTGACAGTCAATCACCGTAGTGAAATAATGGCCTCGGTTCTCGATGCCAAGGCCATCGTACTGGGATCGCCCACATTGAATAACGGGCTACTCCCGAGGATGGCTGGGTTTCTCATGTACATGCGGGGTCTCAAGCCTGCCAACAAGATCGGTGCGGCTTTCGGTTCATACGGCTGGAGCGGTGAGGCTGTTAAGCTCATGAATAAAGTCATGGAAGAAATGAAGTTCGAAATAGTCGATCCCGGTGTTCGGGTGAAATACGTTCCCAGTCATGAGAACTTGAAGGAATGTGTGGAGCTTGGGCGTAGGGTGGGAAAGGCCGTGACAGAGGCTGTTTGATCGTTAGACACCAACAGGACAGAGATATGAAGATTACTGTAGATAGAAACGTAGTGGAACTGGTACCTGAAAGCCCGAGGGAAACCGAAGAGCTTCAACTTCTGTGGCGTGTCATGGTGGACTGCTTGAGGGAGAACAAGAAAATGGTGCCCATCGGTGAATATATTCCGACTAAACAGAATCTGGCCAGGTTTGTCATAGAGGGAATACCAGGCGGAAAGACCGAATGGTCTCAGCACAAGGCTGACGAAGATCATACCTATTATTGTGCAATATGCAATAAATACATGAACGTGCACGCCGGAGATGCTATTCCTCTGTGTTGCGGGCGCGAAATGGAAAGGCTTGATTAACGGACTTCATTTCCGGAATGGCACCAGACAGTGCTTTTAGGGCACAGCCCGCAAAAGGGCGATCCGGCGGCCGCAGGGCCTTGAAGGCCCGGACAAAAATGCTGCTCAAGTATCCGGACCTGGCAGATGCCCTACATGAGATAAGGAAAATCCCTGCTGAAAAGGCGGTAAATGCCCTGATATCATGTTTCTACGAAGGTGATCCCGGGGTCAGGTGGAAGGCGGTTACCGCCTTAGGAAGGGTCGCAGCTGATATTGCGGACAAGGATATGGAGGCGGCGCGTGTACTGATGCGCCGCCTCATGTGGAGTCTCAACGATGAATCAGGAGGTATTGGCTGGGGGGCTCCTGAGGCAATGGCCGAGAGTATGGCGTGCCATGAAGGACTGCTTGAAGAGTATGTGAGGATACTCCTCTCATACGTCAGAGAAGATGGAAATTATCTTGAATACGAACCTCTCAGGAGAGGAGCACTCTGGGGAATAATGCGTCTCTGCCGGGCATGGCCTGAGAACATGAAATCCCTGGGTGCGCCATCTGTCGTGAGGCCGTATCTCCATGACAGCGACCCGGTTTCTGTCGCCCTTGCCGTTCTCTCCATTGGTGAAACAGGCGACCTGTCCGACTGCTCTGACCTGAGACGCCTGATCGATGTGGATTCCCGTGTTACACTCTACCTTGACGACATACTGGTTACAGAAAGCTTGGGACATTATGCGGCACGGGCCTGCAGACTGTTGGGCTGTTGAAGGTGGTGTGCTGTAAGTCCAAATTCCTCCTGGAATCCTTGGCCTGGTAAGAATTTTCCCGGTTCTTATCAGATATGATGCTGCGCGTGGCAGCAAAAACAGTTTTTTCTCTGGAAAAGATTGTTTTTTTGAAATACTAAAGAAAGGGCATGGGGTGCTATCATGGCACATCTTTGGCCAACTCGCAAACCGAATAATCCGGTATGAATGCTTACCTTTGAAAGACTTGTTCTGCGTTTCAGGGAGACAAGATAGATGAAGGATGAAAGGCGAAGAATCCTCCTGATGGGTTCCAGGGCGAAGATCACCAATCTGCCGATCGAGGAGGTAAGCATGCTGGCCCAAGGGAGCCTTCCTGCCTATGGTTACAATCCAGGCGATTTCATAGAGCTGCTTGCCGGCAAGGTCACGGTTGAAGACGGACGTCTGGAACAGTGCCTGACGTGGCTTTCTTCCTATCTTGCTTCCACCGACATTACGGCATGTGTCAATACCATGACTTATGGCTCTCTCAAAGAGATATTTCAGATCTTCAAGAAGAGAAAAGGCTCCAGGCTGGAGGATGGCCACGGCTGGTTCATGGTGCATCAGATCCTGCCTCCTGGAGGTAGGGGACAGAGACCTGAAACTCTGATGGTGGGGCCTGAGAAGCAGTGCCTTCTGGAGGGAAATGACGGTCTAATTATCATAGATGACGGAGGATGTCCTCCTGCGATTGCCAGAGAGATGAAAAGGAAAAATCCAGGAGCCTGGATAATCGCTCTGGGGATCAGCGCAGCCCACTGGGAGGAATGGGCACAGGAATTCGGCAGGAAGTTCATATTGTTCTGTCGTCTTTCAGACCTCGAGACCACGCGCATGGAGATGGACAGCGCCATTGTATGGGAGTCAGTGGTGGCAATGGCTCTCCGTGCCCTTAAAAGTCCCGAAGTCGGGTTGTGGGGCCAGGAAAAGAATGCTTTCCAATGTCATGTGGTGGTGGAGATGTTCCCTCATGGAATCCTGTATACCGGGCCTGGTCATACAATGTTCAGGCACCGCGAAAAAACTCTGCCCGAAAGGACCTCCATAAGGGGAAGGGGGTCTGTGCCGTGCTATGACACACTGACTCTGGCCATGCTGGCAGTGGATTGTATCCGGCTGGGGTATGCTCCGCTGACTAGGTGTTATTTTTATGATTTTTCCAAACGCACCCTTCTCAACTGGAAACTGCTCAACGAAAACGGGTATTATTTTACAGACAGCCTCGAGTTTCCAAACCTCGATTTTTCATCTATCTACCCCGGAGGACAGCCTTGTTCTTTCATGGATACAGGCAGGGATCCATGTTTTTTTGAACTGCCTGCCTTCAGCCAGGAATTTGAAAGAAATCTGGAGATAGTGTCCTGCCAGGACTGGAATCAGGAAAGGAAGGCAGCCGTCAGATCGTTCCTGGCGTCATATTCATCTGCCAGTTCCGGTATCGGGTCCGGTAAGGAACAGGAGAGGAAGTTGGGCTATATAGGTGTTATCCTGTCAGTCCTGAAAGATCTGAAGGAAGAAGTCAACCACAAGAGCGGATTTAGTGGACTGCGTCTGTTTCAGGTGGGAGCCCTCCGGACTACAGATCCAGCGGAAATCGCGCCGGTTGTTACTCTCCAGGGAGTAATGGACAGTTATGTCTCCAAGGAGAGTTATAAGAGGCCTCTGTGCTTGGGCGTATTCGGACCGCCGGGTTCCGGTAAATCTTTTGCTGTGGTGGAAGTTGCCAGGGTTATTTCCAGAAAGATAGAGAACAACCCTTTTGAATTCTTTGAATTCAATCTGACACAGTTCTCAGGGCCGGAAGAGATCAATGCAGCCATTGATCTCGTGCGTGCTTCGGTGGCCAAGGGAAAGGTTCCGATTGCCTTCTGGGATGAATTCGATTGTAGGTATGATGGTAACGAATTTGGATACCTGAGGTATTTCCTGCCGTCCATGCAGGACGGTGTGACTTATGTCCACGGTATTCCCCATTACATAGGCAGGTCAATATTTGTGTTTGCAGGCGGAGTAAAGGAATCGTGGGAACAGATGGAGAAACTGCGGAGTCAGGATGACTGGGAAGCCATGCAGCTGGTGAAGACACTCAAGATTCCCGATTTCATGAGCCGTCTTAGAGTAGTGATTGACATAGATGGCATAGATGTCGCTGATGATCTGCTCAGGGATTCCGCTTCTGATGAAGAACTGGAGGAACTCAGAAGAATTCTGCTTAAAAGGGCATTCATTATTGCTCACCAGATGAACAGCCACTGGAAAAAAGCCGCCAGAAAGACATCAGGGCTGCTACTGCGTCTGCTGATCGCAAAATACAAATTCGGGGCCAGATCGATAGAGGCAGTTATCGAAGCCAGCCATGCCGTGGATCGCCTGGTTTACGGTCTCCCTGAACTCATTACACCGCCGGGAGCCAGGATCCACGCCGCCTGGAGAGTGGAACTCGAACGGAGGATAGACAGGGTCAGGAAGGAATTCGGCATGCGCGGGGTTTGGTAACCGTACGGTACAGCAACCACTGCCAGGCGGTATATCACTTCAGATGTGAAAGTTTACCGGCTGTTACCGGAAACAGGGACAGATCCGTATGCGGCAGGAACAGTGATGCCACATAGTTGTCTTTGAACCGCTCTACTTCTGAAAGCTCAAAGCTGGTCATCTTCCTCACTACTTCCACCACGTCCTGTCTGATGTGATTGCTGAGGGCGCTCATCCTAGCCCCCATCAGGGAACCATTGCCGACATATTTGATTTTTTCCGGATCGATTTCAGGGAGCAGGCCCACGGTCATTGCAGAGTCCAGATCGATGTAGCTGCCGAATGCTCCAGCGAGTATGATCTGTTCGAGATCAATGATTTCCAGGCCCACGCTGTTGAGGAGTGTTACCACTCCTGCATATACAGCGGCCTTGGCCCGGATGAAATTGTCTATATCCAGTTCGTTGATAGTTATGTCTGACTCGGCACCGGATTCCTCCTGCCATGCAACAACATATTCAAAGCCGTTTTTCCCTTTCCGTATCCTGGGGGTGTCCAGATTCCGGTTGAATTTTCCACTTCTGTCAATAACCCCGTTTTCAAAAAGTGCTGCCACCATGATCAGCAGTCCTGATCCGCAGATGCCCACGGGAGGTTTGTTGCCTATGGTGATGTTCATGGGTTCAAGTGTGTGAGGATTGATGGAGAAATCTTCGACGGCGCCGCCGGCTGCCCGCATGCCGTGGGTGATTCCGCCTCCTTCGAAGGCAGGACCGGCAGAACATGCGGCACACGCCAGCCAGTCCCGGTTGCCGATGACTATCTCAGCATTGGTGCCCACGTCTATGAACAGGGTCTGGGCCTCGGTCCTGTACATTCCCGATCCCATGATCCCGGCTACAATGTCTCCTCCCACATAACTGGATATTGCAGGAAAGAAGAGAGCAACCGCATGTGGCGACAGGTTCAGACCTGCATCCATCTTCGCCCGCACTGGCGGGAAAAATGTGGTCACAGGGACGTAGGGGGATCGGCGGATGTTGTGGGGTTCTATTCCGAGAAACAGGTGCGACATGGTAGTGTTGCCTGCAAGAGTTATGGAGTTGACTTCATCCCTGTTCACTCCGCTCCCGCCCAGAATTTCTTCGATGATTCTGTTTACAGTGGATACGGCGAGATCCTGCATGGTTTTGAGGCCTTCAGGTTTTTCGGCAAAGATTATCCTGGAGATGACGTCTTCTCCATAGCTCATCTGTGAGTTGTAGTCTCCTGATTCCGCAAGGATATCTCCTGTATGGAGGTCGATAAGCTGACCGTGAACGGTGGTGGTTCCGATATCTACTGCCAGTCCGAAATTCCTGTGGGCCCAGCTGCCTGCCTGGACATTGGTGACACGGCTCCTGAACTTTTTCCGCACAGGGCGGGAAAGGGTGACGGTTATCCTGAAATTCTGGGCTCTAAGGCATCTTCTGAGCTTGCGCAGGACATGGAGCTCTATGACAAGTCCTCTTTCACCATACTGATCCGCCAGCGCCTGTATCAGACGTCCTGCATCTGCCATGTTGTTTTCTGCCGAGGGAGGGGCAAGCTCAAGAGAGTATTTTTCAACGGGGACAATAAAAATGCCCTCTTTTTTAAGCTCTTCTATTGCAAAGACATACATCCTGGCCCTGTGCCTGACAGGGACGGATGTTTCCACCACCCCTGCGGCGAGAAGTGATTCCTCTGGAATCCTGAGGATCAGATCGCTTCTGACTCTGGCAAGGCAGGCCTGTCTGAAGCCTGCGGAAAAGTCTTCTTCACGGAGTTTTTCACTCCTGCCTCCTTCGATTTTTCCCTTTTCAAGGATAAGCCGGCATTTTCCACAGACCCCGCTCCCTCCGCACGAGGCATTAACATGTACTCCTGCCAGACGGGCAGCCTGAAGCAGATTTTCACCATCCTTGACGCGTATGCTCCTCCCGGCAGGGAGAAATGTGACCTTGTGTTCAGGCATGTGCCGTTTTACCTCAGTTCCTCAATGTCCATGTCCTTGAGTTCAGCCATGGAAAACACCGGTCCGTCGGTGCACACCAGCTTTCCGCCCATGTAGCAGTGCCCGCACAGGCCGACTCCGCATTTCATGTGGCGTTCCATGGTGGTGATGACGAAATCAGGAGAAAAACTCATTCCTGCAAGATCCCTGAGTACGAACTTGATCATCATGGGCGGGCCGCACACCAGTGCCGTACAGTCTGAAGGGCTGATTTGTATGTGATCCCACAGGGTCGTAACTACACCTACATGTCCTGTCCAGCCCGGTTCAGGAGTATCGACAGTTGTCAGACATGTTATGCCGGGCAGTGTTGACCATATGTCCAGGTCCTGTCTGAACGCTATGTCCGAAGGCAGACGGCTGCCATAGAGTATGGTCATGGTTCCATAGCGGCCGGTCCGGTCAAGGCAGTAATTGATCACTGATCTGAGAGGGGCGAGTCCTATGCCGCCGGCAACGAACAGGAGATCTCTTCCCTCCATGATATGCACTGGAAACGGCCTGCCGTAAGGGCCTCGGATCCCTAGTGTCATCCCGGGCTCCATTTTGTGAAGGGCGGTAGTAAGTCTGCCGGCAATCCTGACACTGAGATGGATGTTCCCCGGTCTGGTGGGAGTGGATGATATGGATATGGGCGCCTCGCCATGGTGGGGGACTGATAGCATGACAAACTGCCCTGACTCATACGAAAAGTTTGTGTTGAGGGTCTTGTCCGTGAATTCTAGAACAAAAGTTTTGATCTGTGAATTTTCTGTAATGACCTCTGTAATAACTGCCGGATGAGGTAGATATGTATTACTTGTATTTCTGCTGTTTATGTTCCTGGTTATCAGGTCTCTGTTGATCATCTCCTGTCGCTCCCGGACCTGCTGTCGCTGCAGTCGGTCGTTTATTTTCCTACATGTTTTCCAGAGATAGTACCCCTAAAATTTCAGCACAGGTAACGAGGCCGAGGTCCATGAGAATCTTTCCCAAGGCTTCTCCTGTGTCCGCCTGTCTTGACAGGGCCTTCTCCAGGTCGGTTCTGGATATCAGACCCGCCTCGAGCAGAAGGTCGCCGAGTATTCTCCTGGAGTCTCTTGTCCTTTTTCTTGTGCCGGCGCATACTATGTCTATGAATTTTACTATGTCCACCCCGCCGAAACACATGTCCACGCACCTTCCGCATCCCACACAGCTGGGCCGCCTGAACGCGGAATAGTCATAATAGAGCTTGTGCATAAAACGTCGGCGTAGGGCGTCGATTTTCATATCAACAGGATTGTGCCCGCCAGCCATTCTGGTGAAACCTGCATGTGTGCATGAATCCCAGGCCCTTATTCTTTTTCCTGTTTCAGTCGATTCCATCCTGTCAAATATGGTAAAGCATGTGCACGTAGGGCATATATAGGCACAGCCTCCGCATCCGTCGCACCTTGATGCCATTTCTCTCCAGACGGCCGTATCCACTGCATCATCCCTCAGCTTGCTGAACGCAGGTTCAACATGAATCTGGCGTCTGAAACCCGCTTTTGCTTCCAGAGCAAGCTGATATTGGAGCCGGACATCTTCTTCTGTGACGGGGTGAAAGAACTGAGGCCATTCACTGAATATCTCATCCCCTCTGGCCCTGCCTGACTCCACGAAAAAACGATCGCCGAGGTCGGTGAACTGGAGGTCAAATCCATATTCCAGAAACGGTCCTGTCCGGGTGGCATTACAGAAACAGTTTTCGCCAGGTGTGTTGCATCCAATGCTGATCAGGATGGAGTCCTTGCGTTTTTTCATGTAATGGTCGTCTCGAGGGCTTCTCAGGAAAATGACATCCATGTACAGGATGGCGGAGATATCACAGGATCTCAGTCCGAAATATACGGTCTGCTCGCTGTTGTTAATCGGACGGAAATCATATATCCCGCCTGAGGCTTCATATGAAAAAAGTACTTCTTCCTGAGGCAGAAAGAAGGCCTTTGGAGATTCCTGTGCTTGCTCTGACAGATCGAGATCGGTGGTCTCCAGTGAGTCTATCACCTGGAACATCAGGTCTCCATACCTGTTCCTCACAGGTGCCACCAGCCTGTGTCCCTTGGAGAGCTTCCGGAGGAAACCAGTCAGATGATCCTTTCTGAGAATAAACTTTTCATTCATTGTGCCCCACCTTTTCCACCTTCACTGCACATATCTTGTATTCCGGGCATTCAGCAACCGGATCCATGGCAGGATTGGTCAGGATGTTTACCGGTGTTTCGCGAAAATTGAACGAAGTATACAGGCTTTTTTTCATGACTCTTGTTGTGGGTTCGGCCTCAATCTCTATGGAGCCCCTCTTGGATGAAATCTTTACCATGTCCCCTTTTCTGATGTTGAGGCTTCCTGCATCATCTGGATGAATTTCAAGGACCGCCCGCGGGGCTTCCCTTTCGAGCATCTCCGATGTCCTGGTCATGGTGCCTGTGTGGTAGTGGTGGTAGACGCGTCCGGTCATGAGAAGGAAGGGGTATTCACTGTCAGGAGATTCATCGGGAGGGTGGTGCTCTGCAGGCACGAAACGGCCTTTGCCTCTGGTGAAGGAATATTTGTGCAGATAAGGAGTTCCGGGATGGTTCCTGTCTGTACACGGCCACTGGAGTCCCCAATCCTTTTCGAGTCTGTCGTGGTAGATTCCTCCGTAAATAGGTGTCAGCAGGGCTATCTCTTCCATTACTTCGGCCATGTCTTCATAATCCATCCGGTAACCCATGCGTTTTGACAACTCCATTATGATGTCAGAATCGGTACGGCATTTGCCTATTGGCAGAATGGCCCGCCTCATGAGCTGAACCCTTCTTTCGGAGTTGGTGACAGTACCGTCTTTTTCCGCAAATGAAGCTGCCGGAAAGACTACGTCAGCCAGTTCAGCGGTTTCCGTGAGGAATATGTCCGAGACAGCCAGAAAATCCAGACCCTCCAGGGTTTCTTTTACCAGGGATGCATGGGGATCGCTCAGTACTGGATTTTCTCCCATGATGAACATGGCTCTGATCTGACCGTCCCTGCCGCTGTGTGTCATCTGCATCAGGGTCATGCCTAGGTTTTCAGGCAGGGATTTTTTCCAGGCTCTTTCGAATTTTTTTCTCGTCTCCAAGTCCTGTACCGGCTGGTATCCCGGAAATACTCCGGGCAGCGCCCCCATGTCGCATGCTCCCTGCACATTGTTCTGTCCCCTCAGGGGATTGACTCCGGTAAAACTCTGCTCGACATTGCCTGTGATCATTGCAAGATTGGCTATGGACTCCACGTTGCCGGTTCCGCAGATGTGCTGAGTTATCCCGAGGCAGTAGCAGATAACTCCCTTCTGGGCCCTGGCATACATCCGTGCAGCCTGGCCTATTGCTTCCGCAGTAACCCCTGTGATGGCGATCAATTCATTGAGATCCATTGTATAGAGAGAATCCCTGAGGGATGAAAAGTTTTCAGTTCTCATCTCTATGAAGACGTCATCAATCAGATTTTCATCCAGGATAATACGCATCATGGCGTTAAGCAGGGGAATGTCCGTGCCGGGTCTGATCTGGAGATGAATATCTGCAAATTCGGATATTGCCGTGCGCCTGGGGTCTATGACTATGAGATTTTTCCCGTTGTCCACTGCAGCTACCAGCCTTCTTGCTACTTGAGGATGGGCTTCGGTGGTGTTTGAGCCTATTACCATGATTACTTCGGCTCCCCGGAGTTCTTCTATGGAGTTGGTCATAGCCCCGCTTCCGAAGGTGGTGGCAAGACCTGCCACTGAAGGAGCGTGTCAGAGCCTGGCACAGTGATCTACATTATTGGTGGAGAGTACGGCCCTGGTAAATTTCTGGAGGAGATAGTTTTCTTCGTTAGTGCATTTTGCCGAAGATACAACACCTATGGCATCACTTCCATGGGTGGATATGGTGCCTGAAAGCCTTTCTGCGGTAAGTTCGAGGGCTTCATCCCAGTCTGTATGGACAAGGGTGCCGTTTTTCCGGACGAGTGGTCGGGTCAGCCTTCCTGAGTCATGAATGAACTCATGTATATGCCAGCCCTTCACACAGAGGTTGTTCCGGGACACCGGATGATTTCGGCTGGGAGACGATCCAACGACTCTGCCGTTTGTTACATGCAGATAGAGACCGCATCCGCATCCGCAGAAGCAGCATGTGGTCAGATAATGTTTCATGGTATTCCTCCTACTTGAGGAGCATGGTTAAGTGCTGCAACAGGTTTACTGCTTATATCATATGCGGGAAAACCGCAGATTGTAAATGATGTTTTGCAGAAGTTAGTACTTTACCAGTCCCTTTCGGATGAATGATTCCACAACAGTCAGAATGAGAGACAGACTGATAGCAGACCATCAAAAACCTGGATGCTTAGGGATCTTTGCCTTCCAGCCGGAAGGGCAGAATGCTGAGATCCGATACCGGAATTCCGGGGGCTGCCTTCAATAAACAGGATTGCCGGATAAAAATGCCGATTCCGGGTACTTATACCTCAGTATGTGCCATGGTAATATCCGATGTCCGGGAAAACAGATTCGTGTCATGATTTATTGAGAACCTTGCAATGGAAACAGGACAAACTACTAGAACGGGCACATGCAGCCAGCCTCCCGTATCGTGCCGACAGGTCCTTTCCCATACAACAGGTAAGACGGATTTTTTTTAAGGAAGTGCCTTGGTTTCAGCCGTGCGGCACACTGTATGTTTCTCCATTGATAGGCTGGTATGAACGGAGAAGAGTCCTGAAAGAAATTCGCTCCCTTCAGGCCCTTAGGCGCCTGAATGTATATCCATATCTCATCCACAGGCTGTGAGTCTTTCCGGCCTGAAGGCCTGGACGTTGTTGAAAAATGATTGTTATTTCATTATGAGTGTGTCACAGGAGAGGCTGCCTTTATTGTCAGTGTGGCGTACAGACCGACTGCTACCTGAGGGCACCTTCAGAAATTGTTTTTTCGCCCAGTAACTGTATGACATGCAAAAATAACACTCGAGACATCACTGACATGTCTGAGTTTCTTTTTTTGTGCGTCTGGTTCCGGAACAGAAAGCCTGATTTTCCGAGGTACTCCTGAGGTGGAGCCGTATTCTCGCCGGCAGGCAGGACCTGGATTGATCAAGGCAGACCGTGCCGGAATAGCAGAGAACAGGAGATTTGACATATGAAGAGTTATTTCAAGGAGCTGTGGTACGAAGTTCCGACACGCAGGGCATTTATAAATATCACTCCCCAGGTGGAAGAGTGCGTTGGTGAAAGCGGGATAAAAGAAGGTATCTGCCTGGTGAATGCTATGCACATTACGGCGTCTGTATTCATAAACGACGACGAATCCGGACTGCACCATGACTATGAAGTATGGCTCGAGAAACTGGCCCCCCACGAACCGGTATCTCAATATCGTCACAACGGATTTGAGGATAATGCGGATGCACATCTGAAACGCCAGGTGATGGGGCGCGAGGTGGTGATTGCAGTAACCGACGGCAAGCTTCATTTCGGTACCTGGGAGCAGATATTCTATGGAGAGTTTGACGGGCGCAGGAAGAAGAGGGTGCTGGTGAAAATCATAGGTGAATAGGTTCTGGGTCCGGCAGGTGTAATTGAGTAGTCACGGCTCCATCTCTCTGGAGGTAGGTCGGGAGCTGCATCCGGTGGGAATATAATCCCGGATTATTCGGTTCGCGAGTTTGCCGAAGATGTAAAGCGGAGGGGGCGCAGACGTACTCTGGTACTTCAACTCACTGATAATGCAGCAGATTTGGTGAAATCGCGCCCGCCTTTGCGGCTTCAAATACTGAACACTTTTTTGTTGAATAGGTTGCACCTTTTTGGTGCAGTTTTTGACTCACTATATTTCATATAACATACTGTAATTTACGCTAATTAGCACTTGTTCGGCTTTTGAAGCGAATAATCTGGGATAATCCGGATTAATATGGACAGGCTTTTCAGCTCAATGCAGACAGAGAGGAATTCATGTCAAATACAGCAAATGAAGTGAAGATCAATTTTCCTGAGAATCTGAGGGCGGGTACTTATTCCAACAATACTGTGGTAGGGCATACAAGAGAGGAGTTCATCCTGGATTTTCTCATGGTAACACCGCCTGTAGGGACCCTTGTATCCAGGATAATCGTGAGTCCTGGGCACATGAAACGGCTTTCCAGGACTATCCTGGAAAATATAGAGAAATATGAGGCCAAGTTCGGTACGATTCAGGAGAACAACGTACCTAGAGACAGGATCAATATTCAGTAGTTGATTCAGGCTTCAGGTCGAGGTTTTGGATACAAGTCAGTGTGTTCAGTATGAATAAATACTGCTGATTCCGGCTGAAAAAACTTGACAATACATGGTGTGTCAGTAACCTTAATATCCTCTGTTCATATATGGACTTTTCGGCTATTCTCGGTGTTGTAAAAATAATACTTGGAATATCAGTTAGATATATGTGCCTGTTGTTTCCGTACAGCACAGTATTTTTGCAAGAAGAACAAATTTTCGAGGTGGCCTGAAATAACTCGTTGGGGGAGCCCGGCCTGGCCGGGCTGAGAGGTTGACTCCGAAGTCGACGACCCTTGGGACCTGATCTAGGTTATACTAGCGTGGGGAAACGAGGTTTTAATGCAGTTGTTTCTGCTTAAACCTTCCCCGTGAGGAAGGTTTTGTTGTTTCCTGCCCAAGGACTCTCCTGTTATCTCGGGTTTTCCCCTGGCAATTTACGCTTTCGATTCCAGGAGTATCTGTATGGAAAAGACACTTATCCAGACTCTGCGAAAGGGGACTATACCGCTGGATCTGCGTAACCTGGCTGAAAAAGAAAATATTTCAGTCCATAAACTGGCAGACGATATCCTTGCGGGTGTGTCCGTAGTTCTGGGATATCGTACCGGACGCGGCCCGGTGATTGTGGGAAACGGGGTCAGGACAAAGATCAATGCAAATATAGGGGCCAGTACACTGTGTTCATCCATTGAGGAGGAAGAAAAAAAGCTCGCGTCGGCCCTGAAGGCCGGTGCCGATGCCATTATGGACCTGTCTCTTGCAGACAATCTGCGGGATATCAGGAAGCTCATGCTGGCTGAATCCACTGTTCCGGTGGGGACTGTTCCTGTTTACGAAGCGGCTACCCGGGCAAGACTGGACAGGGGGGCCGTGATCAATCTGGACGGAGAAGAGTTTCTGGACATTATCCGTGGTCAGTTGGAAGAAGGCGTTGATTTCCTTACAGTCCATGCAGGCGTCATAAAGGAAATAATTTCAAACTATACTGGTGAAAAAAGGATAGAAGGCATCGTGTCCAGGGGTGGTGCCATTACAGCTGCCTATATCCGGCAGTCAGGTCGGGAAAATCCGCTTTATGAACACTATGACCGGCTCCTAGATATGGCAGAGAAATATGACGCCGTACTCAGCCTTGGTGACGGGCTCCGGCCCGGGGCAATAGGAGACGCCTCTGATTATTTTGAGGTAAGTGAACAGGAGATCCTGGGTGATCTGCAGAAGCGGGCCCTCGAAAGGGGGGTAATGTCCATGATCGAAGGTCCTGGTCATGTGCCACTCCACAGGGTGGAAGAGTCGGTCAGGAGGATAAAAAAACTTACGAACCAGGCTCCTCTCTACCTGCTAGGGCCGATCGTTACGGATATAGCACCTGGTTATGATCATATAACAGCTGCAATAGGAGCCAGTGTAGCAGGGATGTCAGGAGCGGATTTCCTGTGTTATGTTACTCCTTCCGAGCATCTTGGCCTTCCGGATGAACAGGATGTATATGATGGGGTCATGGCCTTCCGGATAGCAGGGCATGCTGCCGACATCGCCAAGGGCATACCTGGAGCTGCCCGGTGGGATGACGAACTTTCCAGGGCAAGGCGGAGTCTTGACTGGGACAGGCAGATTGCTCTTTCTGTTGATCCTGAGAAGGCTGCCCGAGTGAGAAAAGAACGTTCAGGAGACGGGGCATGTACCATGTGCGGCGATTGCTGCGTGTTCCTGGTGTTGAAAGATAAATTAGAATGTGAAGATTCAGAAGAGGCGTGAGCCTGGAATGTCAGGCCTGAAGGGGAAGAAAATGAGAGAAGTCGATATTACCAGAGGGATTGTTGAAAAGCATGCAAGAGATTTCTATGAAATACTTGAGAGTGATGTAGTGATAGTCGGGGCAGGCCCCTCAGGCCTGGTGGCCGGCGGATACCTTGCCGAAGCGGGCAGGAAGGTGACGGTGCTTGAAAAGAAACTTGCTCCCGGAGGCGGAATTTGGGGGGGAGGTATGGGATACAAATATGTGATAACGCAGGACGAAGCCCGTCATGTTCTTGAAGATTTCAAGATAGAATTTGAAAGGGTGGACACGGACCTGCTGGCTGTGGACGCTATCGGTCTTGCTTCAGGTCTGATATCTGAGGCTGTAAAGAGGGGAGTGCGGATATTCAATCTGATTACAGTGGAAGATCTGATGGTGAGTGACGGCAGGGTCAGAGGTGTTGTGATCAACAACACCTTTGCCCTGATGAACAATTTTCCAGTTGATCCCCTTACCATTGAGGCCAAAGCTGTAGTAGATGCCACCGGCCATTCCCACGACATTGTCAGGACACTGTCTGAAAAGAACGATGTTCAGCTGGATACATTGACAGGGAAGCCCATGGGAGAACGTTCTCTCTTTGCTGAGACGGCTGAAAAAGCGGTGGTCACCAATACCCGGGAAGTCTATCCTGGTCTGTGGGTATGCGGCATGTCTACTGCAGCGGTATACGGAGGTTACAGGATGGGGCCGATTTTCGGGGGGATGTTGCTTTCAGGGAAAAAACTCTCAGGGCTTCTGCTGGATTTTCTGAATGAGTCCCGATAGTTTTCTGTATGTTGTCACTGGTAAATCGTTTATGTCCTGAATAATCAGTGCCTGTCAGGAAATGAGGATTGTCGTTTGCGCCTTGCTCCGGAACAGGATTCCAAACTCTTGGAGATGTCCTGTTTATGGGCAGGCACTGAGACTTGTTGATCAACTTCAGCTGTCTTGTTCAGCATATATAGTTTTAATTTTCAGTATCTCGGGCATTATCTCACAGAATCTGTGTACGAGATCAGGGTCGAAGTGTTTTCCGCTTTGTTCTTTCAGATAGGTGACCGCCTGTTCCACAGACCAGGCCTTTTTATACGGCCTGTCAGTGGTCAGGGCGTCAAATACGTCTGCAATCGCAACGATCCTGCCCGCCAGAGGGATTTCTTCTCCTTTAAGCCCGTTTGGATATCCGGTTCCATCCCATTTCTCGTGGTGGGTCAGGGCTACGGTGCGGGCAAGATCCAGTAATTCAGAAGTATGTGTGCCTATTATATTACCCCCGAAATCAGGGTGTTCACCCATGAGTTTCCGTTCATCCTTGTCCAGTTTCCCCGGCTTTGAGAGTATTTCGTCCGGAATGCCGATTTTCCCTATGTCGTGCATGGGGGCTGCATTGAGCAGCAGATCGGCTTCCTCTTCACTCATTCCGGCTGCTAGGCCCAGGAGCCTGGAATAATGACTCATGCGGATGACGTGAAGGCCTGTTTCGTTGTCCTTGTATTCTGCAGCCCTCCCGAGTCTGCGTATTATTTCCAGTCTGGTCTGCTCCAGCTGCCGGGTTCGCTGGCGTACTTTTCGGTCGAGTTCCCTGTTTTGATCGTACAGGGCGAGATGGGTTCTGATCCGTGCTTTTACAACAAGGGGGCTGACTGGTTTGGTGATATAGTCCACAGCTCCAAGCTCAAAACCCCTTGTTTCATCTTCTGTTTCATCTTTGGCGGTGATGAATATGACCGGGATGTTGCGTGTGGAAAAGTCGGCCTTTAGAAATCGACAGACTTGGTACCCATCCATGCCCGGCATCATTATATCAGCAGTATGATGTCGGGCTTCACCGGGCCCCTTGCGATCTTAAGGGCTTTCTCCCCGTTCAGTGCCACTTTGATCTTGTAGTCAGGGCTCAATATTCCCCTCAGGATGTCTATGTTTTCCGGAATATCATCCACTACCAGCACAGTTTGTCTGTCTGCTTTCTCATTCATCTGGACTCTCCGGCAGGGAAGAAGTCGGCTGTTATTGAATCCAGGACTTCGGCGGCTGCTTCGAATTCGTACAGATGGATCCTCCTCTGGAGTTCCTCGAATTCTGCGGGTCTGGATGATTTGGATATTTTTTCATTAATATTATCGAACATCTCGACAGCGCCTGCATCATCATCTGCCAGCAGCCTCCTGAGTTCAATCAACATGGAGTTCAGCTCATTAATGTCCGGGCTCAGGAAGTCTGTCAAGCTCTCTGCTTCAAGCGGGTCTTCGTCTGCCAGGGTGTCAATTGCATTGCAGACACGAGTCAATTCCTCAGTCATGGCGGAAATAAGAAGATCAATATCGGTGTTTCCCGCCCTTATCGAGTCTTCTGCTTGCCCGGCGATTCCTGCCAGCTCCGACGCCCCAACATTCCCTGATGCTCCTTTAAGAGTATGGGCCAGCCTTTCCGCTGTGGCGGTGTCGTTATCCTCTAATGACGCTTTGATTTTTTCAGGAACACTCCCGTGATGTTTCCGGAATCTGCGGAGAAGTTCCAAGTAGAGTTTCCTGTTCCAACCGGTTCTGATCAGACCGGTCCGGATGTCGATTCCACGGACATAGGGGAAATCAGTTTGTACGTTTTCAGCCTCTGCCGAAGACGGTGAATCCACGACAGGACGGACAGGGAGACTTATCCATTTTTCCAGGGTATTAAACAAGTTCTTGACATTAATAGGCTTGGTTACATGGTCGTTCATTCCGGCCTGCAGGCTTTTTTCTCTGTCTCCGGCCATGGCGTTTCCTGTCATGGCTATGATCGGCAGGTCTTTCAGCCGCTCGATCTTTCGTATTGCGGCAGCAGCTTCCAAGCCGTCCATTACAGGCATCTGAATGTCCATGAGTATGCCGTCAAATTCATATCGTTCCGCCATATCAACCGCCTCTTTTCCATTGCAGGCAACTGTGACTGGAAAGCCAGCGGAACTCAATATTTCCATGGCTACCTGCCTGCAGATTTCATCATCTTCCACCACTAGCAGTCGGGCACCCTGAAGGTTTGTGGCACTGTCTCTGAGTGTCGTTTCCACTTTTTGCCTGGAGACGTCTTCATCATACTGCAAGGTGTTCAGCACCGCAGAAGCGAGTCGGGAAGGATTTACTGGTTTGTTAAGCCAGCCGGCAAGCCCCTCTTCTTTAACCAGTCTGATGATTTCATGGTTTCCATATGGGCAGAGCAGTATGATGGCAGGTTTCAGTGAGTTGCCATTACAGTTCTTTCTGATAGCCTTGGCGGTTTCGATCCCATCCATGACCGGCATTTTCCAGTCCATTAACACAAGCCTGAAAGGGTTGCTGCCTGCTGCCTTTTCTACAGAGGATACGGCCTCCCGGCCTGACCTGGCCTCGCATGCCCTGAGGCCGAAAGATTCCAGATAACTGCAGATTATTTTTCTGGAACTGGCGTTGTCATCCACCACTAGGACCGGCATGTCTCTGAGTGCTGATGGCAGTTCCGGGTGTTTATGGATGTTGCGCCGCGAAATTTCAAATACGGCGGTAAAGTAAAAGTTACTTCCCTGTCCCTTTCGGCTCTCTACCCCAATGCTTCCTCCCATCATTTTCACCAGGCTCCTACTGATGGCCAGCCCAAGCCCTGTTCCGCCGTATTTTCGCGTGGTGGAACTGTCTGCCTGTGTGAACGGATGGAACAGACTGTCGACCTGATCATCTGTCAGGCCGATTCCGGTGTCTTTTACCGAAAAGATAAGGTCAATGCTTTCTCCCCGTTGTTCCTGTTTACGGACATCAACTATAATTTCTCCCTGTTCTGTGAATTTTATGGCATTGTTGGCCAGATTGATCAGTATCTGTCCAAGGCGCAACGGATCTCCAATGAGATGGGAAGGTATACGGGTGTCAACTGATATGATGAATTCCAGATTCTTTTCAGCTGCCTTCAGCGTTATCATGTCAGACAGCGTTTCCATTACTTCGTGCAAGTCAAAATCTACCTGTTCCATTTCTAGTTTGCCTGCTTCTATTTTTGAAAAATCCAGTATCTGATCTATAATTCCGAGGAGTGTGTCGGCTGCTCCCTGGATTTTGGTAATATATTCCTTCTGGCGGTTGGAGAGTGGGGTTTCCAGCACCAGATGGCTGAATCCTGTAATGGCATTCATGGGAGTGCGTATTTCATGGCTCATGCCGGCTAGGAATGCGCTTTTTGCCTTGTTGGCGGCATCTGCAGCCCTCCTCGCCTTCTCAAGAGCGTGTTCCATGTTTTTTCTTGGAGTAATGTCTATCCAGTAACCGTTCCAGACTGTATTCCCGTCTGGTTCTCTGGTGGGTACTGCTCCTCCGCTGACCCAGATGACTCGATTGTCTCCGGAGTTGACGCGGAATTCATGAATGACAGGCTGCATGGTCTCTGCAGATTTTTTAACAGAGGCCAAAAACCGTTTCTTGTCATTTTTTTCCAGGCAATCCATGACCGCGTCCGAATTATTTACAGCAGTTGTGCGGTTTATTCCCAGGAGAGGCAGTATGCCGTCACTCATGAAAGTAAAGATCGGTTTCATGTCAGGACCGAGTCTGAACTGATAGACTGCTCCAGGGACATTATCGGTAATGTTTATCAGTTTTCGTCTGGACTGGCTGGCAAGCCGTTCGGCGTGTTTGAGGTTTGCAGTCCGCTCCTCTACCCTGTCTTCCAGCTCTGCAGCCTGCCTTTTCAGGGTGTTCTCCCTTTCGGCAAGTCTCAGGGCCATTTCCGAGAAGGCCCTGGCAAGACTTCCCACTTCATCCCTAGTTTCGCCTTCTATCTGAACATCCAGGTTACCCTTTGCAATTTCCCTTGCAGCCCTGTTCAGCCGCTGAATAGGTCTGGACAGGCGCCCTGATACCAGCCAGACTGATGCTAGAATAAGCATGAACGCAGTACCCGAAGCGATAAGGATTGCCCATGTCTTTTCTCTTATAGAAGCGAGGGCCTCCTTTTCGTCGAGTCGTGCTGCGAAGCTCCAGTTGGCAGAGGAGATAGGCGCGAAAAAAATCAGTTGCGGCTCATCGGAATCCCATCCAGGCATACGGGCGGTTCCTCTTGCACCCGACGTTATTTTCTCTGCAAGTTCAGCCCATCTGATGTCTCCGGTTTTGCTTCTGGCATCCCAAAATGATTTGCCTATCATTTCCTGCAGATAGTGGAAGACAAAATGGCCTTTGGCGGTGACGATTACAAAATCCCTGTTTCGTATCCCCTCTATGCCGAGGCTGTTTTTAAGAGCTTTCAGGTCCAGGTCAATGGTGGCTACCCCGTAGAATCTGCCGTTTTTGAAGAATGGTACCGAAAAGGTACACATCAGGACATCTCCTGTATTCTTGTCAAAATATGGTTCGGTCCATAGTGGGCGCTCTGTATTTCTGGGGCTGTGCCACCACTGCCACCTGGGTTCGGTGTAATCATAGCTCTCGGAACCTATTTCCATCCGTTTAAATCCCTTGTCCGTCCTGTGGACATAGGGAGCGAAAAGGGACCGGCCGGCATAGCTTCTAGGTTCAAAGGATATTGCCGCTCCATATATCAGGGAGTTACCTTTGAGAATATTTATGAGAATGTCGTAGATCTGCTCCTCTGGAATGTGGGAAATTGCATCCATGTATCCTGCTGTCAACATGGCTGCCTGGGCTGCTTCACGCAGATGCGCATCGATTTTGTCTGCATAAACTGTGGCCAGTTCTGTCATCTGGGACCTGATGTGGGTGATTGCCTGTTTATGCATCTGAATCAGGTTGTAGGTTAGAATAGATGAAAATATCAGAAAGACAGGGCTGACGATAAACAGGATAATCTTTTTTCTAATTGTCAGGAACATGGTAATTTATGAAACAGCGGCAACATCAATATGATAAGGATGTTCAGGTAATGGTCCTGGTTCATAATGGACAATAAAGCAAAATACAGACCAGGTTTAAGGGTTCTGCATATGATAGTACATATTCAGCCAGTTAGCTTCTGGTGAGTCAAGATTCAATCTATATCTGTCATACATATAAATGGCCCGGATGGTTCAACATCAGAAATCGCACTACAAACCCGGATCATAGAGCTCGCAAGTTTGCTGAAG
>DTYO01000086.1 GCA_012961845.1 Thermodesulfobacteriaceae bacterium | reverse complement strand
TCGGCTTTTGAAGCGAATAAACCGGGATCATCTGTTATTCTGTGCTGTGCACAGGGAGGCCTTGATACAGTGCCCTTTGGGCAGATACAAGAAAGGAGCCTTTTAAAGGCTCCTCGAATAATCGTGGTGATCAGGACCTGATTACCTCGGGTTATTGGTTTCAGCCTTTGGACTGGCCGGTTTTTTCTCCCCCTTTTCCAGGGGGCTTGCCGCTGATCTGGGACCTGGCTACCTTTATTTTTACATTGTCCGCCACTTCCAAGGTCACCACCTGTTCGGTGAGGCCGGATATCCTGCCTATTATCCCCCCTGCGGTCATGACTTCATCTCCCCGCCTCAGAGAATCCAGAAAATTCCTGTGTTCCTTTGCCCTCTTCTGTTGGGGTTTTATCATCAGGAAGTAAAATATTGCAAAGATGATTATTAGCGGCAGAAAGGCCATGATCGGGTTTCCGCCTCCGGATTCTCCTCCAGGAGGAGGCCCCATTGCGAATGCAATTGATGCAATGTTCATGTTTTATTCTCCCTTCTTGAATAAAATTCCTTTTTAAATTCCTCGAATCTGTCTGCTTCTATGGCAGAGCGCATCTCCTGTAAAAGGTTTAGAAAATAATACAGATTGTGTATCGTAGTCAGCCTGTGAACCAGTATTTCCTTGGAGATGTAAAGATGTCTGAGATAGGCACGCGAAAAATTTCTGCATGTATAACACCTGCAGGCAGCATCAATCGGCCTTGAATCACGTCTGAAGCAGGCATTCTTTATAACAATGCGGCCGGAGGAAGTAAAGAGCATTCCGTTCCTGGCATTTCTCGTGGGCAGGACGCAGTCGAACATATCCACTCCTCTGGCCACGCATTCGACCAGGTCTTCCGGTGTGCCCACTCCCATTACATATACAGGATATTCCGACGGGACAACGGGCCGTACCGTATCGATCATCTCGAGGAGCAGTTCTTTGGGTTCTCCTACGCTGAGACCGCCAAGTGCGTAGCCGTCGAACCCCAGCTCAAGAAGTTCACTGGCACTGCGTATTCTCCATTCAGGGTCCATGCCTCCCTGGATAATGGCAAAGAGGTGAAGTTCTTTTCTCTTCCTCGCCGCAAGGCACCTCTCGGCCCACCGGGTCGTGAGAGCGGTGAAGTCGGCTGTCTCACGGAGAGTTGCGGGGTACGGGATGCATACATCCAGGCACATCATTATGTCCGATCCAAGGGCTTCCTGGATTTCGATGGCTGATTCAGGGGTCAGGCTGTGGATGGATCCGTCTATGTGGGACCTGAAGCGGACTCCATGTTCCTCTATTTTTCTCATGGTCGCAAGACTATATATCTGGAAGCCGCCGCTGTCGGTGAGAACGGGCTTCTTCCATCCCATGAAGGTGTGCAGTCCGCCGAGCTCCTGTATTATCCGCTGTCCGGGCCTCAGGTACAGGTGATAGGTGTTCCCGAGAATGATCTGGGCGCCGCATTTCTCAAGTTCTTCAGGAGAAACGGCCTTGACCGTGGCCTGGGTCCCGACAGGCATGAAGACAGGGGTTTCGACTGTCCCTCGGTCGGTGAAAATGCGTCCCCGCCTTGCAGCACACGTTGAACTCCTGGCAGTTTCCTGGAAAGCCTTCATGATGTTGCCTGGTCAGGCTGGTTCCTCGGCTGCGAGTGCAGACAGGAATTTCCGGTGCAGACCCTCGAAATCTCCATTTGACAGTATCACTATCACATCACCACAGCATGAAACCTTTTCGAGATAGCTGCAGATGTGATCTGCATCGGGGAAAAAGTGTGCCTCGATCTCCATACCATTGAGATCCTTCACCAGTTTTTCAGATGAAAACCTGTCGTAAGGAGGGGCTTTTTCAGGGTCGGGGACCGCTCTGACCAGAACGCAGTCGGCTGATGTAAATGACGACGGATAAACATCCTGGAAAACACTCCTCCTGCTGGTATTAGTCCTGGGTTCGAATACCGCGATCAGGCGGCGGCCAGGATAGGCCGCCCGGAGAGCGGCAAGGGTCTCCCTGACCGCCCGGGGGTGATGGGCAAAATCATCTATGACCGTTATCCCGCCGATTTCCCCCTTTATTTCCTGCCTCCTTCTGACCCCGCGGCAACCTGCAAGTCCAGCCGTGATGGTCTCCTTTTTAATGCCGAGATAGTCGCCCAGAGCAGCAGTGGCCAGGGCATTAAGAGCGTTGTGGCGCCCTGGAAGATTGATGGATATCCTCCCCCATCTATCGCCCTGGTGGACTGCTGAAAAGGCTGTCCTGTGCTTCGATATTTCAAGGTCAGCAAGGCGCCACTGGGCGTGTTTTTCCGTACCGTAGGTTATGACCCTGCACCGAGCGGCTCTGCTCACTTCCATGACATCCGGCCAGTCTGCACACGCCACTAGGACGCCTTCCCGGGGTAAGAGGGCTATCAGGTCTGAAAATGCCTGCTTGATTTCCCGAATATCATTGAATATGTCAGCATGATCAAACTCGATACTGGTGAGAATCACCCCGAAGGGCCTGTAGTGGATGAATTTGGGCCTCTTGTCAAAGAATGCGGTATCATATTCATCTCCTTCAAGGACGAACCATGGAGAAGTTCCTGTATTGAAACCGGTGCCGTGATCTCTGAGCATTCCGCCGATCATAAAACCAGGCACGGTCCGGGCATCACTCAGGGCGGCCACCAGCATGGTAGATGTGGTGGTTTTGCCGTGAGTGCCGGCAACTAACAGGGGTTTTCTGTTTTCCAGGAAAAAGAGTGCCAAGGCCTCAGGAAGCGATAGATAGGGGATCCCGTTTCCGAGTACGAATTCCGCCTCAGGGTTATCCGCCCTGATTACATTGCCTATGATCACCAGGTCAGGAAGGCAGGTGTCGCCGGTATGTCCCTGTCGGTGTTCAGGCTGGCATGAACAAAGGTTTTTCTCATTATAGCCAATGACAACCGGTATGTTGAGCTTGTCCAGGACCTCGCTCATGGGGGGGTATGCCTGACTGTCTGAGCCCCGCACCGCGTAGCCTTCTTTCTTGAGCAGGCCTGCCAGTGCGGCCATACCGGTGCCGCAGATGCCTATCAGATACACCTGAGAGCCTGGCGGGGGAAGTCTGGGAGTCCGGCGGCTGTCATAATCGTTATTTGCGATCATGAAAGGGAATTATCCTTTTATGGGAATTTTACTATATATTATATATTGTACTGCTTATCCGGGTGGAATGCATTAATATACGTTATGATAAATCCTGATGAAAGAAAAAAACAACTTGTGCTGAATGAACTACGAGAAGAACAGGAAAAAATACAGCCGGAACAGGCAACGGTCCGGCATGAGTCGCGTTTTGCCATGCTGTTTGAAACAGAACGGCAGAAACGCTGAAAAGAAAACGGCCGTTTCCGAACTCCTGGCGCCGGCCGGCACATGGGAGGCGTTCCGGGCCGGTCTTGAAAACGGGGCGGATGCCGTTTATGTAGGCCTTGAAGCATTCAATGCAAGGGCGCTTGCCAGGAATTTTTCCATGGAAGAGGTGTCCGAGCTGGTCTGCCAGGCCCACAGCCGCGGCCGGAAGTTGTTCGTGGCCATGAACTCCCTGGTGAAGGAACGGGAGCTGCCTGAACTGATACGAGCGCTGGCGGGTCTTGATGCAGCAGGGGTGGACGCTGTCATTGTCCAGGATCTGGGCGTGTGGCGGATAGCCAGAAAATATTTTCCCGGATTGCGTCTTCATGCTAGTACCCTGATGAACATTCACAACAGACTGGGGGTGGTCCAGGCCTGGAATATGGGCTTTCAAAGGGTGGTGCTTGCCAGAGAGATGACTCTGGAAGAGATAGGAATAGCAGTTCAGGCGGCTCCTGTTGAAATAGAGGTCTTCATACACGGTGCCATGTGTTTTACCTATTCGGGTATGTGCCTTTTCAGCAGTTATTACGGTGGCAGGTCCAGCATCCGGGGGCGTTGTGTTCAGCCCTGCAGGCGGAAATTTACATGGGGCAGGAAAAAGGGAACTTTTTTTTCCATGAACGACCTGGAGGGCATTGAATTCGTTCACAGGCTGAAAGGAGCCGGAGTACGGTCTTTCAAGATAGAGGGACGGCTTCGTCCACCCCACTACATCGCATCTGTGGTCAGAGCCTATCGCATGGTGATGGATGCGCCGGAGGATGATCGAGAAGCCTTGGTCAGGGCCCGGAACCTTCTTAAGGAGTCTCTGGGCAGACCGGCCGGCAGGGGATATTTCATGTCTCCCAGGCCGGTGGATGCCGTATTCCCGGAGCTGACTGCAAACACAGGACGGTTTCTGGGCAGAGTGATAAGGGTCGAGGGACCTGAACTGCTGGTGAAGAGCCGGATTACGCCGGAGGCCGGGGACCGTCTCCGGGTATTGAGCAGTAAATCCGACCAGCAGTGTTCCTTCAGGTGCAAGGGCATCAGGAAGGCCGGAAAACCCGGTTTTTTCTGGGTAAGAGGCCGGACGTTTTCCAGAGGCTGCAGGGATGGTTTCCTGTTCAGGGCAGATCTGGCCCGGTCCCCGCTGCCTGGGGTGAACACCCGCGGATACACGAGGAGACTTGATGGAAAAGGGCTCAGGAAGCTGATGGAACAAAGCCGCAGGACTGCCGGGAATGTGATCCAAAAGATTGCGGATTCATCCATGCGCACAGGAAAGGGCCGCCGCTCCGGAAGCAGCCGGGGCAGGGCCGGCGGAAGGGGTTCTGTGGAAAATCGCGCCACATGGATAAAGGTCGATGACCTGAAATTAATAAATAAGGTAACAGCTCCCTGGATACAGGGTGTTATTGTGGAGATATCCAGGAAAACCCTGAATCAGGCGAAGGGCAGGAAGATGAAGGGGCTCGGATCCTGGAAGAATGTCATATGGTCTCTTCCAGCGATCATCCCCGAACCGGATACCGGGTTTTATGAAAAGGCTGTCAGGCAGCTGATACGGGGAGGGGCAGGTAAGTTTCAGATTGCCAGCCTGGGCCAGGCCGCACTGTTCAGGAGAGCTGCAGCTCGGGGCTGGACTAGGAGGGGCAGGCTGGTACTCTATGGTTCATATTCTCTCAACCTGCTGAATTCACAGGCTGTCCTGGCTGCGGTGGATATCGGTGTGGATGTCCCGCAGCTTTCAGTGGAGTCGGACAGGGCAAATGCCGAACGAGTGGTTTGTGCCCTTGAGGGGATACATGTGGGCTATACGGTATACGGGTATCTTCCTGTTTTTACTACCAGGATGAATCATCCGGATTATCAGGCCGGCAGGCATGTAGTCAGTCCGAGAGGTGAGAAGTTTTTCTGGCGCCGTTCAGGCGGCATAGGCAGGCTGTTTCCTGAAAAGCCGTATTCTGTTCTGAACAGGCGGGCTGACCTTGTGAAGACGGGTTTTTCGGAATGGATCGTGGACCTGACCAATCGGCCTGGATCGGAGCGGCTGCCCGCTAAGATTTTCACCAACAGCGGAGCCATGGGAAGTTTATTGAAGGGAAGGAATTTTAATTTCAGGCGAAGACTGGAGTGAGTCTGTGCTGCGATTTATCAGCTGATCCAGCAAACAGTCGTGTGGGTGTCCCATTAATTTCCCGTGATTCTCATAGAAAAGTCTGAAAAGGCCCTGGTCCCTGGGAGAGTTCCTGTCGTTTCAAGGAGGAATTCGTCGAGACGCAGGGAGTTACCTTGCCACCACCATGCCTTGAGTGTGGTGCCGGCGTCCCGGTTCATGAACCAGTATTTCCCGTGGATCCCTGCAAGATGCTGCCACATATGCTGGGCACCCAGGTAGGCCAGGAAGTAATCCAGGCTGTAGAAGTCTGGTATGAGATCAAACAGATAGGTCTCCGGATCATAGTGAAATCCGGTTTCCTGCTTCATTATCCTGGCATACAGGGCCTGGCCCTTATGCAGTTTTCCAGACCGGAAGTTTTGGATTTCGATAATGAGTTTTGCAGCGTATCGCCTAACAAGAGTCAGCCATTTGACCTCATGGATGTGGGAAAGCT
>DTYO01000085.1 GCA_012961845.1 Thermodesulfobacteriaceae bacterium | reverse complement strand
GAAAGACATGAGCACCAAGCCCGAACAGTCGTTTTTCGACCGTTTCCTGCACTCCCAGACAGTGGGTAGTGTCATACTGATCTTTGCCACTGCTACCGCCCTGATGTGGGCCAATTCGGACTGGGCCGAGCTCTATTACGCCATAAGCCATCTGGAAATAGGCGTTCACCTTGCCGGTAAGACCTACCAGATGCATCTGGAACACTGGGTAAAGGACGGCCTGATGGCGATCTTCTTTTTTGTCGTCGGGCTTGAGGTCAAACGCGAGGTGGTGGTGGGAGAGCTTTCCTCCGTGCGCCAGGCGGTGCTGCCTGTAATGGCGGCAGTAGGAGGTTGCACCATACCGGCACTACTGTATTTCCTGTTCAACCGTACGGGTGATGCAGCGAGCGGGTGGGGAGTGCCCATGGCCACTGACATTGCCTTTGCACTGGGCATACTCGCCCTGTTCGGCAGACGGGTTCCGATCGGTCTCAAGATCTTTCTCACCGCCCTGGCAATTGTTGACGACCTCATTGCAGTCATTGTAATTGCCGTTTTCTATACGGAGCAGATCAATATAGGAAGCATGATATGGGCTGCAGGATTTCTTGCACTGTTCTTTACTGCTGTAAAATTCCAGACAAGGCGGCCGGCCCTGTATCTGGTACCTGCAATAGGTGTGTGGGTCTGTGTAATGCTTTCAGGGATACATGCAACCATTGCCGGGGTGATAATCGCCCTGCTCATCCCGGTCAAGTCAACCATAGAGCCGAAACACTTTTTCGACACCATTTGCATGCATATGCAGGGGCTCAAAACTGCAGATCCGCTCACCCGGGAGAGCCTGGTCTCCAACAATCGGCAGAGAAAATCAGTAGAACAAATCTATCTCACTGCAGAAGACATGATTCCCACGGGAATAGCCTTGGAGAAACACTTTCACCCGGTTCAGGCGTTCATCATCCTTCCTCTTTTTGCGCTCTTTTCCGCCGGAGTGACATTCAACACCGCTACCATGGCGTCATTCCCCGGGCCTGTAAGTCTTGGAATCATATGCGGACTGGTGTTCGGCAAGCAGATAGGCATTTTATTTTTCAGCTGGATCGCCGTAGAAAGCGGACAGACCGAAATGCCGGAGGAGGTACGCTGGCCTCACATATGGGGCGTCAGCCTGCTGGCCGGCATAGGCTTTACAATGTCCATCTTCATCAGCGAGCTGGGATTTTCCAGCCAGGCAATGATCGACGAAGCCAAAATCGGGATCTTTACCGCATCACTTTTGGCAGGAATAGGCGGCTACCTGGTACTTAACAGGACCCTGCCGTCTCCGGGAACAGCCTGATCGATCTACGAGCCCATATCATGAACCAGTCACTGGGCCAGTCGTTGATATCCGGCACTACTCAAACTGATGACGGGGTTTCGTTCGAGGTCAAGGTAAACGCATATACCGGGCGAAAAGACGAATTCCGGCCCGGTACTAACTGCATTCCCTCGTCTTGTGGAAGTTGATATCGGGGAACAGTTCCATCGTCCTGGAGAGCCTCCATTCATTCACGTCCAGAAAGGACAGGCGGCCTTCAGAATCAACGGCAAGATTAGCCTGCTTCCTCCTTTTGAATTCCTCCATTTTTTTAGGGTCGTCACAGCTTATCCAGCGAGCTGTACCATAATCTACGGTTTCACATGCAGCATCCACTCCGTATTCAGCCTTCAGACGGGCCATGACCACGTCGAACTGCAGCACTCCCACCGCGCCCAGGATATAATCGCTTCCCGTTAAAGGTCGGAATAACTGCACAGTCCCCTCTTCCGCCATCTGCACCAGGCCCTTGTGGAGCTGTTTGACCTTCAGGGGACTCCTGAGGACTATTCTCCGAAAATGTTCAGGAGCGAAATTCGGAATTCCCACAAACTTGAGGGGTTCTCTGCTGGTAAACGTGTCTCCTATCTTTATTGTGCCGTGATTATGTATGCCGATGATGTCACCGGGATAGGCCTCTTCGACATTTTTCCGGTCCTGGGCCATGAATATGGTTGCATTGGAAAGGACCACTTCCTTTCCGATCCTATGGTGGAGTACCTTCATGCCCCGGGTAAACCTGCCTGAACATATGCGGAAAAAAGCTATCCTGTCACGGTGGGCGGGATTCATGTTTGCTTGGATTTTAAAGGCAAAACCGGAAAAAAACTCCTCTTCCGGGGACACCTCCCGGCTTGTGGTCGGGCGCGGGCCGGGGGCAGGCGCCAGGTCCACAAAGGCATCAAGCATTTCTTTCACCCCGAAGTTGTTGATGGCACTGCCAAAAAATACAGGGGTCTGACCGGCCTTCAGATATTCCTTTTTTTCAAACGGATTGGCTGCTCCTTCCAGCAGCTCCACGTCTTCCCTGAGATTATTCGCCTGACTGCCCAGGAGTTCATCCAGAAGGGGATCATTGAGATCCTGAATGAGTATTCCGTCCCGCGGCATGGTGTTCTGCTCCGGAGTAAAGAGATACAGTTCCCTGCGGTAAAAATTATATACCCCTCTGAAGCTTTTCCCCATTCCTACGGGCCAGGACAGCGGAGCACACTCGATCTGAAGCTTGTCTTCCACCTCGGCTAGGATATCCAGCGGATCCATCCCTTCCCTGTCTAGCTTGTTTATAAATGTCATGATAGGGGTGTTGCGCATCCTGCACACCTCCATCAGCTTCTCTGTCTGGGTTTCCACCCCCTTAGCATTGTCGATCACCATGAGAGCACTGTCCACTGCAGTCAGCACCCGGTAAGTGTCTTCGGAAAAATCCTGGTGTCCTGGTGTATCCAGCAGGTTGATATCAAAGTCCCTGTAATTGAACTTCATAACCGATGTCGTTACCGAGATGCCTCTTTCCTTTTCAACGGACATCCAGTCGCTTACGGCATGTCTGGCGGCCTTCCGGGATTTGACAGCTCCGGCCATCTGAATGGCGCCGCCGAACAAAAGAAGCTTTTCGGTAAGAGTGGTCTTGCCTGCATCCGGGTGGCTGATGATTCCGAATGTCCTGCGTTTTTGAATTTCTTTTCTGTGTCTTCTGCTCAATGTTGTATCTTCCTCGAAACAGCCGGATCCCCGGAGAACGGGACAATGGGCCGAACTAAAAAAACGGGTCCATGAAGACCCGCAATACGAGAGGGATTGTAACTGCAAACTGACTGCGTGTCCATAATATAAAAAACTTGACACCCAATTTTCCTGCCCATAAAGTTTAAAACTTATAGTCCGGGTGCCCTTTCACATCACGCAGCTTGCGTTAGCTGATTCACGATCCGGATCCGGTAATCTACAGATGCCCGCGGAGTGCCGCAGATGCATGCTTCTATTTCCCGGCTGAGCAGCGGATGCAGAGGCATGTGACCAGATGCTGCGGTATCGATCAATGCAGGATTCTTTATTTCAATATTTCTTTTCTTTCGGCCTTGCCGGTCTGATCGGCTTTGCCATTGGCCTCGAACGGGCCATGGCCGGCTCGGAAAATCCGCACGCAGGCACCAGGGATTTTATCATGTTTCCCCTGATCGGCGCGGTGAGTGGTTATGTCGCAGAACTTTTCGGCAACTCCTGGCTCATCGTGGCGGGTTTCACGGGGTTTCTTACTCTGCTCATATCCGGTTACTGGATCGACCGGGACCGGGACTCAGGCATTACCACCGAAGTGGCGGCCATCCTTTCCTTTTTTCTGGGAGTTCTCATAATTAATGGAGCGGTGGAAATCGCTATTGCTCTGGCCATAGGCATCCTGGCTATCCTGTCTCAGAAAAAGACAATCCATACGATCACTGCCAATATCAACACTTTTGAGCTGCAGGCGGCCCTGAAATTTCTGATTATCACTTTTGTCGTTCTGCCGGTCCTGCCCGGCCAGCCGGTTTCTCAATTCATCACTGTGCCGCTGGGAAGGGTCATCTCCTGCTCCGATACCGGTAATCAACTGGATATTGAACTGGAGGCAGGCCGGCATGTAGAGGCCGGGGAGAAAATCCTTCTCTACGACGACAGAGGTCGGAAATTAGGAGAATATACGGTGGATTCAGTAGTCAGAAAAAGGCTTGTCGGCAGGCTTGAAAACCCTGAGACAGATGTAATCTCACCCCAGATGCTTCTGAAGCAGGAGATCGACATTCCCTGGCTCAATACGATTCTTTCAGCTCTCAATCCATACAAGATATGGTTGATCGTGGTACTGGTCTCAATGATCAGCCTGGTGGGCTATGTCCTGGTAAAATTCCTCGGCCCTGGAGCTGGCACCAGCCTTACAGGCCTGATCGGCGGGCTCGCATCTTCCACAGTGACGACAGCCAGCTTCGCCCGCAGAAGTCTTGAATCTCCCGAACTAAATAAAAGTTTTGCCGTTGCAGTCCTGCTGGCCTCATCAATCATGTTTCCCAGGCTCTTGCTCGAGATCGCCATTGTCAACCCGGCCCTTATGAAAAACATGGCGGCCCCCATTGTCGTCATGGGCGGAACAGGCATGATGCTTGCCGGCTTTTTCTTCCTTCGTTCCAGGACATCGAAACCGGAAGAAACCACTTCCATGCAGCTCGACAATCCATTCTGTCTAAAGTCAGCCGTTTCTTTTGGAATTGTTTTCGCTTGCATCCTGATACTCACCCGGCTTGCAACGGCTTACCTGGGAAATAGATGGTTGCCTCTGGTATCAGTAGTCAGCGGTCTGGTAGATGCAGATGCCATTGCCTTTTCTCTGAGCAGTGCACAGAAAGACGGAATAATAACCCTTGACTGGGCAAGCTTCAATCTTGTTCTGGGTGCCATGTCAAATACATTTGTAAAACTCTTTCTCGTGTTTACCATGGGGCACCGCCACCTGTTTCGGCAACTTTCGTTTTCATTTCTCATCATAGGTGCTGCCGGCATCATGACCACACTGCTCTACTATGATCTGAATTTTTTTTAACCTTGATTATGCACTTCAACCCGGATTGTTCGCTTCAAAAGCTGAACAAATGCTGAAGGGTTTCAGAAGAAGCCCCCGGGAATCCATGGTTTATCTGCACCCTCTGGTACGGAGACCATCTCATAGAAACTGCAGAAGATGAAAGTTGGCTCGAAGAGGCGAAGGAAATTCTCGAATGGACTGCAAGACATGCCCTTTCATCAGGAGTTCTGGCAGAACAGGTTCATCCCTATACTGGTTCACCTCCTGTTTCTCCCCTGACATGGAGTCACTCTACCTATGTGGCCACCTGCCAGAGGTTTATGAACAGGATACAGAAATTGACCAAGGGTGCCGGAGGCCGACATCCCCTTATGCTATCGAGAAGAGACGAAGACTGGGTGGATGGTCTGTTCGATCAGGAATGCGACAGCATACACAGGACATGCACCATTAAATGCAACAGCATGCCTATCAATGCTGAATCCGTACATTCCGGCGAGTCGTTCTGTAATCAGCAACGAAATGAGGGCTGAAAATGACAAGGAATTCCCTGCTGAGTGAGGCATGCAGCCTTATACGTGCTGCCAGCATTGAAAAAAAATAACATGCTTTATCCTGTGCTCATTTATGTTATTGGTCTGACACAACTGCCGAATAAACAAGTCAACAATTGGGCACCTCCAAAAATTGTTCTTTTGATCCATAACCGTATTGGACGCAAAAAAATAATCCTCGAAATATCACTAATATGTTTGCGGTTTTTTTGTCCGCCGTGTTCTGGAACAAAATTCCTAATTTTCAGAGGTTCCCAATTAACAGACATGCCTGGGTATTTAACCTTGATTACTCGCTTTTTGAAACGAATAATCAGATTTTACCGCCTTTTGCAAATAGAATCTAAGTTCAGGTTACCGAAAAAAACTGTATGGAGAAAAAAAACTCGCTTGTTTATAATATCATTTTTCTGATTGTATGCGCCGGCATATTGCTTTTCCTATGGAACGCCCCGGAAGAAAGCACTGTCAAGCTGCCCGTAGATGATGCCCACAACCGGTTTCATACCATGAAAAAGAAGGAGGCTGAACAATTCTGCCGGGAATGCCATTCCCCTGACGGAGAGGCCCCGCTTCCGGAAAATCATCCGCCTAAATATCGCTGCCTTTTTTGCCACAAGAAACAGAAAACGGGCGGATCATAAAACCTTATTATCAGGTTCACCGGGCGAAGCAGTGCGGCCGGACGGCTGTGATTCCTTTATTCTCAATTCCACTTCTGTTGCCCTTTCGGTAAACTTGAGGGTCCTTATGTATCCCAGGACCGTCTCTTTCAGGGAATTCCTGACGAAATTATTGAGGGGGATCCTGCGCCCATCCACCAGGAGAATCACCTCGCCCTCATCCGCATCAGACGGCGTCAGATACTCCTGTTCTAGGAAGTCGGCTATTTCCCTGTAATCCTCGAACCCGAAGACATTGTCTCCCTCCACTTCAAAATCAGTCACCACTGCCACCACATTCGAAAGCCTGTCCCTCAGTAGATCGATGGAGACCTCTTCTCTGGCCACCTCTATCTTAGGAACTCCCCTGGCCTGCTTGAACCCCTCTCCTATAACGAGATGACAATCAGGAAACAGCCGAAATGCAAGGTCCTGGAGGGGAGCGTTGGAGCCGCCGGAAAACATTACCACCTGGTCCGGTGCGACCAGCACCACAGGCTCTATGCCATCGTTCCTGTACAGGAATGTGTCGCTTCCAGGCTTGTCGAACTCAAGGGCTTCATGCTTTGTTGTTTTTATTATTCCTACCCGGTATCCTCTGGACCGGATTTCCCTTATGACTTTCCTCAAAAGAGTTGTCTTGCCTGAATTATGCCAGCCGAAAAATGTGACAACAGGTATCATTATCTGTTCCCCCCTGATTTAATTGCCTTGCCATCATCCTGGATCAGGCATCTCAAGTTACACTATATCGCCTCCCGACAGGTATGTATGCGTTCATTCTGCCCAGTGTCTTGGGTAAATCTGTGAGCCTGATGGACCGGAATGGTTGGCCTGCGGGTTTTGGTGATATAGTGTAACTTGAGATGCCTGATCCAGG
>DTYO01000084.1 GCA_012961845.1 Thermodesulfobacteriaceae bacterium | reverse complement strand
GTCGGTGCTGACAGCTGAATTTCAAGATGCAGCCGGATATGGACGGATCGTTCGAGGCGGACCATCTTGGTTGGAACTGCGGGAAATAGTGGAAGAAAAGGATGCCTCTGACGAGGTGAAGGGCATACGGGAGGTCAATACTGGGATATATGCAGGAGATTCTAAAATTATCCTGAAATGTCTCGAAGAAATAGGGTGTGATAATGCTCAGGGGGAATATTATCTGACCGATACGGTTAGGATTGCGCGGGAAAAGGGATACAGGGTCCATGCCTTCAAGGGAGTGACAGAACAGGAGGCGCATGGAATAAATTCCAGAAGGGATCTAGCGGCAGCTGAGAAAATCCTTCTTGAGAGGATAAGAAGGAAATGGATGGACGAAGGTGTCACGTTTATTATGCCCGAACTGACATACATAGAAACTGGGGTCAGGATTTCCAGAGACGCTGTAATCGGTCCTCATGTTGTCCTAAAGGGAAAGACCACGATTGGTCAGCGGGCCGGGATAGGGGCATTCAGCTACCTGGAAAATGCTGAAATCCGGGACGAAGTGATGCTGCCACCCTTTTCAAGGATTGAGCGATAGGTGACGTAGTGCCGGTCATGCCAGGCAGGTAGAATGATCAGAGCTGTCAGTGCGGCTGACGGTACGAGGCGTGATGGTTGCGCACCGTAATCTTTTTCAGTATCTGATGGGATCATAAAAGTACTTGGTATGCATCTTCAACCGGGCTTGACTATGTTAGCGCTAATTAGTTAAATGATTCTTCAGGTCAAAGGAGAAAGAGATGAGCGGAGAAGAAATCCAGATTCTGGTGAGGAAAGTAGAAACCCTGTTAAAGTACTGTGATGAATTAAGATCTGAGAACAACATCCTGATGCAGAAAAACGAGGAACAGGAATCTCAGATCAAGGCCTTGGAGGAACGGATAGCTCATTTTGAGGATGAAAGGGAACAGGTCCGGACCAGAGTATCGGATCTGATCGAAAAAATTGATCAGATTGCCGCAGAGCCAGAGGCCGGTGAAACAGAAATGGCGGCCACACAGACTGTGATACCTTCAGGTGTCTGAGATTTAACGACATGTCCAGGATCAGGATTGATATCTTCGGCCAGTCATATGACCTGAAAACCGACGATTCTGAGGTGGACACAGAAGAGATAGAAAATTACGTACAGGCGAAGATAAAGCATTATGAGAAGGCATACCAGAGCCTGCCGCCTCATAAGGTCATGTTGCTTCTTGTGCTTGATATGGCCAGAGACTATATCCTTACCAGGAGGCAGCTCAGAGAACTTGAAAAATTACTGGCGACCAGTGTGGACAGGCTGGCCGGTAAAATCGATTCAATAATGGAATAATACAGTAAAACATGGTAATATTTTAACATACAGTAACAGGTTCCCCTGCTGGGTTGGTGATTGGCAGGTAGTTTGTTGAGCCAACAGCCTATCCTAGGCGGTTAGATACCTGCCGAGGGGTGGAAAGAGGGTCAAATCTTTTTCCCGAACAAGGCAGGCGAAACCACCACCTGAGACACTCAGGTTCAATAAACCCTGCTCACACGGCACATGCGGGGGATTTTTATAGGTTACAACAACCCCATCTGGGTTTGAATATATAAAGCGGATCAAGGAAAAGGCGTAGCATTGGAAAATTGCCTGGTTCTGCAGTGATGCCGGTTCAGAAACAGGAACGGCTTTCCGGGGAAACACGTTGCTGGCAGATTGAAACTGTAATTTGTATCCCTGTGCTCAGGCCACAGCCAATTTCAGGCAAGGATGATTTAATAAGTCTGGAAATGGGAGCTGTGGACCGTATATTTTTATGCTGATTGAATCTATCTGGGATGAGATTCGAAAAACGGAATGTCGTAGGCAGATGATCTCAAGACATTTTCCCGCTTTTTCAGGTAAGGCCGGGGAGATAATGGGAGATCAGGGACAGTTCTACAGTCTCCCTGTCAGTCATGGTGAGTTTTGGCTACGATTCTGCCGTCATCCGATGTGATTGACCCGGCTATTTTGCCCCCACCATCAGTCGTGGCTGATATTGCCGCTTCCGCATAGAAGAAAACCAAGATGAGGTGTTGCCATCCTTGATTGAATGGAGGTGCCCTCTTATATGGAGTTTATTTATATCATCGCAGGTGTTGTCATCGGGCTTGCTGGCGGTTACTGGTTTTTCAAACGTCAGGCCACTGATGCCCTTGGCTCTGTCCAGAAAGAGATCGAGCGTTTAAAGCTGGATGCCAAGCATGAAGCAGAAAGGATACTGAAGGAAGCGCGGGTCCAGGGGCAGGAAGAAGCACTCAGCCTCAAAAAAGAGGCAGAGGAAGAAATAAAGGAGCGCAAGGCAGAATTCCGCAACCAGGAATTGAGGCTTCAAAAGAAAGAGAAACAGCTGAACCGGAAACAGGATCTTGTGGACAAACGTGAACTTGAGGTTCTGGAAAAGGGGAAAGACATCCAGGAAGCCGAAGCCCTGCTGAAAGAAAAAGAAAAGACCATTGATGTCCTGAAGAACGATCAGAAAATCCAGCTGGAAAAAATAGCAGGAATGTCTGTCCAGGAGGCCAAGGACACTCTGCTTAAAATGGTTGAGGCGGATGTAAAGCAGGATGCAGCCATAATGGTCAAGAAAATAGAAACAGAGGCAATGGAGTCGGCGAATAAAAAGGCCAGGGAGATAATTGCACTGGCTGTAGCAAGATACGCAGGAGAGTACATAACGGAAAGGGCCGTGTCTGTCGTTTCGCTTCCAAGCGAAGAGATGAAGGGACGGATAATAGGCAGAGAGGGCAGGAACATAAGGGCCCTGGAAGCGGCTACAGGTATTGACCTTATTATAGACGATACTCCTGAAGCCGTGTTGCTTTCCGGCTTCAATCCGGTTCGCCGGGAGGTTGCTAGGATTGCGCTGGAGAGACTGGTGGCCGACGGGCGTATCCATCCCGCACGGATCGAAGAGGTTGTGGGCAAGGTTGAGAAGGAAATTGACGGTGTCATCAGAGAGACCGGAGAACAGGCCACTTTTGATGTTGGGGTGTATGGAATACATTCTGAGCTGGTCAAACTGCTGGGCAAGCTGAAATATCGGACAAGCTATGCGCAGAATGTGCTGAACCACTCCATAGAAGTGGCATTCCTGTGTGGCATAATGGCATCGGAGCTTGGTGTGAATGTCAAGAAAGCCAAGAGGGCCGGGCTCCTGCACGATATTGGAAAGGCCGTCGATCATGAGGTAGAAGGCCCTCATGCCATAATAGGTGCCGACTTGGCCAAGAAGTACGGAGAATCACGTGACGTAATTCACGCTGTCGCCGCTCATCATGAAGACGTAAAGCCTGATTCTGTCCTGGCAGTGCTTGTCCAAGCGGCGGATGCCCTGTCCGGCGCCAGGCCGGGGGCACGGCGGGAAATGCTGGAAACATATGTGAAACGCCTGGAGGATCTGGAAAGGATTGCCACGTCGTTCTCCGGAGTACAGAAATCGTATGCAATCCAGGCAGGCAGAGAGATCCGGATCATGGTGGATGGCGGTAGAGTAACCGATGCAGAGGCAGCTCTCCTGTGCCGGGATGTGGCAAAAAAAATAGAGAGTGAGCTCAGTTACCCCGGCCAGATCAAAATTACCCTGATCAGGGAGGTGCGGGCCGTGGAATATGCGAGATAGACAGGCGGACAGGTCACAGTACATTATTTCCGTGTGATCAGATGGTGCCGGAGGCATAAGGATAAAAATGGAGCAGGATCTTAGGACTGCCATAGACCTCATTAAAAGAGGGGCTGTGGATATTTTGGATGAAGAAGAGCTTGAGGCCAAACTGAAAAAGGCAATAAGTTCTGGAATCCCTCTCAGGATAAAGGCCGGCTTTGATCCTACTGCGCCTGATCTGCACTTGGGGCATACAGTGCTGATCCAGAAAATGAAACATTTTCAGGACCTCGGCCACCAAGTGTTTTTTCTAATAGGGGACTTTACCGGTCTGATAGGTGATCCTACCGGCAAGTCGGAGACAAGACCGCCGCTTACGCCTGAGCAGGTCCAGCAAAATGCCGGAACATACAAGGAGCAGATTTTCAAGATCCTAGATCCAGATAAGACTGAAATAGCCTTCAACAGCGTCTGGATGAACAGTATGCAATCAATAGACATGATACGTCTGTGTGCCAAGCATACTGTGGCCCGCATGCTGGAGAGAGATGACTTCAAGAGAAGATTTCAGAACGGGAAGCCCATCGGCATACATGAGTTTATCTATCCTCTTATACAGGGCTATGATTCTGTGGCTTTGAGGTCGGATGTGGAACTGGGCGGAACTGACCAGACATTCAATCTTCTGGTGGGGAGGCATCTGCAGAAGGAATACGGCCTTGAGCCGCAGGTTGTTCTCACCATGCCGCTGCTGGAGGGGCTGGACGGAGTCCAGAAAATGAGCAAATCTCTGGGGAATTACGTGGGAATAACTGAGGCCCCCAGAGAAATGTTCGGTAAACTGATGTCGATCTCTGACGATCTCATGTTCAGGTATTATGAACTTATGAGCAGTCTGGACATGGGCCAAATATGGTCACTCAAGGATGATGTGGCACATGGAAAGGTGCATCCGAGGGATGCCAAGATGCAGCTGGCTTTTGAGCTGGTGAAAAAATTTCACGGTACGGAAGAGGCGGAGGCGGCCAGGGCGGCTTTTGTGGCGCAGTTCAGCAGAAAAGAGATTCCGGACGACATACCCGAGTTTGCAGTTGAGGCAGTTCTGGAAACCATCTACCTGCCCAGGGTCCTGAAAGATGCTGGAATACTCAAGAGTGCTTCGGAGGGAAGACGTCTGATCAGGCAGGGAGCAGTCAGTATCGATGGTCAGAAGATCGACGGTGAGGAGATAACACCTGATAGTTCGGAAATCATAATAAAGGTGGGGAAAAGAAGGTATTTGCGCCTTGTCCGCAGGTGACCGGCATACTCGAACAACTTGGATGTCAGGAGAAAAGTACGATGAATGAACACGTTTTTTCCAGGAGATTCTTCCGGGAGGCTAGCAAACTGATTCCCGGCGGAGTTAACAGCCCTGTCAGGGCCTGCCAGTCAGTGGGATGTGATCCAATTTTTGTGGAGAGAGCAAAAGGCAGCAGGATCATTGATGTGGATGGTAATGCATATACTGACTTTGTATGTTCGTGGGGCCCCATGATATGCGGGCATGCTCACCACGAGGTTACGTCGGCTATAGCTGATGCCCTGGGGGCGGGAACCAGTTTTGGTATTCCCACATGGCGAGAGGTCGCCCTTGCGGGGAAGATCGTCGATCTTGTACCCTCGGTTGAGGAGGTGAGGCTGGTCAATTCAGGCACCGAGGCTACAATGAGCGCTGTTCGGCTGGCCAGGGGATACACCGGACGGAAGAAAATTCTCAAGTTTGACGGATGTTATCACGGCCATGCCGATTCGTTTCTTGTTAAGGCCGGCTCAGGTGTGGCGACGCTGGGTATCCCCGGAAGTCCGGGGGTGCCGGAAGAAGTCGTGGCTGCGACTCTGGCGATACCGTTTAATGATGCAGATGCACTGAAGGAAATTATTGACAGGCAGGGTGATGAAATAGCCGCAGTTATAGTTGAACCTGTTCCTGCCAACATGGGGGTGGTTCCGCCTGTTCAAGGATTTCTGGAAAAACTCAGGGAGTGGACAGAAGAGAAAGGGATACTTCTAATCTTCGATGAGGTGATAACCGGATTCAGGCTGGCCAGGGGGGGAGCACAGGAATATTTTGGCATCCTGCCGGATCTCACGTGCCTTGGCAAGATCATAGGTGGTGGACTGCCGGTTGGTGCATATGGCGGCAGGCGGGAGATCATGGAGCATATAGCTCCTTCGGGGCCGGTATATCAGGCGGGTACACTTTCCGGAAACCCTCTGGCCACCGCCGCTGGTCTGGCAACCCTGGAAATCCTTGATAGGCCTGGGGTTTACGAGGTCCTCGAGGCAAGGTCGGCCACTCTGGCAGAAGGGCTGGAGAAACTTGCGGTCAACAACGGCATAACCTGCTGTCTCCAGAGGGTGGGGTCCATGATGACCGCATTTTTCGGCCAGGCGGGGCCCGTAACGGATTTTGCAACGGCCCTTGCCTCGGATACGGATACATATGCCAGGTTTTTCCGGATCATGCTCGACCGGGGAATTTACATGGCACCTTCCCAGTTTGAAGCCGCCTTTGTTTCACTGGCCCACGGGGCTGATGCCATAGAGGCCACTCTTGATGCGGCTGAATGGGCATTCAAGAAATTGGGTTCATGAGACATTAATCCTCTGAAACAGATAAATGGATTGACATGTGACTTCCCCTGTGCTATTTGATTACGCAGTCCTTTTTGAAAGGCAGTTCTACTGGCCTGGCAGGTCTCGGGAAATGAATGAGGCCACGTTCATTTATGCGCAGGTCTCGGACAGGCAGAAATACAATGGTGATAGATGAGCAGTATAAAAGAAGAGCTTGCGCTTCATTTTCGCAGTCTCAGTACCGCCACCACAATTGCACTTTCTGTAGTCTTTTCCGTGTTTGCCGGAGTCATATGCGGGTATTATCTGGATACCCGCCTTTTTAGCGGCCGGACTTACCCATGGCTTACGGTAGTCTGCTTTCTCTTCGGACTTGCGGGAGGGGTAAAAAACTTTTTTATTCTCAGCAGGCGTTTTTCCAAGGAAGCTGACGAGGCCGGAAAGAAAGATAAGCGGGAGGCCGAGAGGGCTGGCAAGAGAGATGATTCTCAAAAACATAGTCAGCGGTAAACTTGATGGTCAGTCTGTAAGGCTGTATTTCAGTGCCAACTGGGCTCTGCTGGCTGTAATGCTCGTGGCGGCTACTGTATTTGCCACGCCCCAGATGGCTACAGGGATTCTCGTAGGCGGAGTGATAGCAAACCTCAACTGTGTCGGGCTCAACAGGGACTGCAAGCGGGTGGTCCGATGGAGAAACATTGCAGTTTATTATGGGGGACTTGCTGTAAGGCTTGGGCTGATAGCGCTGGTGGTCTCTGCAGCACTGCTCGTATTCCCTGAATATTTGTCACCGTTAGGCCTGTTCATAGGGCTCTCCGTTGCAGTGGTAAATTTTTATATATTGGTGTTGGCGATGGTTATTTACAGATTTCGATATAAGGAGGCTGTGTAAGAATGGAACACCCCTTGTTGTTTCTATCTGTTCTATTGGATGCCTTAGGGCTTCCTGCTCACGGAGGTGATACTGCTCTTGCCAAAATCTTGGCCCCGCATATGCAGTACAGTTTTTTGTCAATGATTATCTGTCTCATCTTAGCCAAGCTGGCTACCAGCAAGATGAAGATGATTCCTACAGGTGTCCAGAATCTGATGGAAATCTATGTGGGGGGTCTTGAAGACTTCATCAATGAACAGACTCATGACAGGAAAAAGACCAGGATTATTTTTCCCATGATCGCGACCTTTTTCCTGTACATTGTTATTTCCAACTATATGGGGCTCATTCC
Organism: Thermodesulfobacteriaceae bacterium; assembly: GCA_012961845.1. GTDB lineage: Bacteria > Desulfobacterota > Dissulfuribacteria > Dissulfuribacterales > UBA3076 > DTYO01. The sequence continues at coordinate 1,318 of DTYO01000084.1, read as the reverse complement.
AGGGTTCATGTCGCCTACGGCAAACCTTAATGTCACTCTGGGCTGTACAGCCATCTCTATCTTTACATATCACATGCTGGGAGTACGCTTCCACGGTGTCAAATATATAAAGCACTTCATGGGTCCTGTGCCGGCCATGGCTCCGGTCATGTTCCCGATTGAAGTGTTCAGCCATATCGGGCGTATTCTGTCTCTCTCTATTCGACTCTTCGGAAACATGGTTTCCAAGGAGATTCTGCTGGGCCTTATGTTCATGCTGGCGGGACCCTATCTGGCTCCGTTGCCCATCATGTTTCTTGGTGTGCTGGTATGTCTGATCCAAGCATTCATTTTTATGATGCTCTCAATTGTATATAGTGTAGAGGCGATGTCCGAAGGACATTAATGACAGGTAAAAAAATAAAAAATATATTTCCTACAAAGGAGGGGAAGAACGTGAAAAAGATTTCTTTGGTATCTGTGTTGTCAATGGTAATGTTTCTTGCATTTGCAGGTCTCGCTCTGGCTAGTGAGGGTGATGTGGCCAAGGGGGGACATGTAGGAATGCTGATGGCAGCTGCATTGCTCGCTGCCGGTCTGGCCGTGGGGATCGCAGCCTCAGGCTGCGGTGTCGGAATGGGTCACTGTGCGCGTGGATGTCTCGAAGGAACCGCCCGCAATCCTGAGCTGGCCGGTAAACTGACTGTTACAATGTTCATCGGTCTGGCTCTGATCGAATCTCTGACCATTTATGCTCTGGTTATCGCGCTGATAGCCCTGTATGCGAATCCACTGCTGCCGAAACTTATGGGAATATTCGGACTTTCCTAAGGTCCGCTTAGACTGTAAGAGAGAGTACAGAAAGGGCTGCAGGTAAATGGCTTGCAGCCCTTTTTCTTTTGTGTCAGCAGCCTGTCGGCATTACCTTGACAGCTCATCTGTTCGCCTCCAGGCAAGCAGTTGGTGACAGTATTTCAGGGATCATTCCGCAGAAATTGTTTTTTTGAGGTGGGGCCCTATGACGGATTCCCGGTTTTGGGATATCTGGGCCGGCTGACCCTGGACAATGATCCTGCCTCCATCCGGTCCGCCTCCTGGACCCATTTCTATAATCCAGTCGGCAATTGCCAAAATTTCCAGTTGATGTTCTACAATGACGATGGAATGGCCCTGCTCTAGAAGATCGTCCATGATGGCGATGAAACGTTCCAGATCGGTCAAATGGAGTCCCCTTGAAGGTTCGTCCATAATGTAGATGGCCGGTTCGGGAGTCTTTTTTGAAAGTTCTCTGGCCAGTTTAAGTCTCTGGGCTTCTCCTCCCGAGAGAGTTTCTGCCGGC
>DTYO01000083.1 GCA_012961845.1 Thermodesulfobacteriaceae bacterium | reverse complement strand
GCAGCTCGCAGGTTTGCTGAAGGTGCAGGGCATCAAGGACGCAGAGATCTGAAAAAAAGGCCGTTTATGGACAGATACTGAGGAAGACTCGTTATGGCTTATATACTTGTGGTAGATGACGAATCCAAGATCCGCCATATACTGAAAATCATGCTGGAGCTGAAAGGACACCAGGTGGATCAGGCCGGGGATGGGGCCGAAGCCCTGAAAATGCTTGAAGAAAGGGCCTATGATCTGGTGATTTCCGACATAAGGATGCCTGGAATAGACGGCCTGGCCCTGCTGGACAGCATACGCGGGATGGATATTCCATGTCCCGTAATCTTCATAACCGCCTATGCCACTGTTGATTCGGCTGTAGATGCCATGAAGCGCGGTGCAGTGGATTATATTACCAAGCCATTCGAAGAGGAGAGAATAATTCTTACGGTGGAAAAGGCTGTAGGGATTTCGAGGATTCTGGCTGAGAACCAGATGCTCAGAGACGAACTGGAGCGTCAGGTCGGCGACATGGAACTGGTATGCGTGTCCGAGGCCATGAAGAAACTGCTTGCCATGGCAGGCAAGGTCGCTCGCAAGCCTGACACTATTGTGCTGATAACCGGGGAGTCCGGGGCAGGCAAAGAGGTCATCGCAAGATATATTCACAGAAACAGCCCCAGATCCGATAGGCGTTTTGTGGCTGTAAACTGTGCAGCTATCACTTCCAGTCTGGTTGAGAGCGTACTTTTCGGCCATGAGAAAGGTGCATTTACTGGGGCTGACAGGCAGAAGAAAGGTTTTTTTGAATACGCAGACGGCGGCACTTTGTTTCTGGATGAAGTAGGAGATCTGCCCCTGGAGGCCCAGGCCAAGCTGCTAAGGGTTCTGCAGGACAAAGTGGTTCAGAGAGTGGGGGGCAACCGCTGCATCGATGTGGATCTCAGGGTGATCTGTGCCACCAACAGAGAGCTTCTTCCCCTGGTAAATGAGGGGAGATTCCGTGCTGATCTGTATTACCGGATAAATGTCTTTCCGCTCCATGTGCCCCCTCTCAGGGAGAGGAAGGAGGCTGTCATTCCCCTTGCAGAGCATTTTATCCGGAAATTCAGGGACAGACATCAGGATGGTCCACTTATCACCCAGGGGGCCAAGAGAATTTTGATGGCACATTCGTGGCCGGGCAATGTGAGGGAGCTTGCAAATACAATGGAAAGGGCGGTTATACTGGCCGGCAAGGTGCCCGTTACGGCGGAAGACCTGTCTTTTCTCGGTAATGCAAGTCCTGTGAGAGAGGTGGAAGGCTCCTGGAAACTGCCTGAAGGAGGTATCTCGCTGGAGGGCTTGGAGAGAGATCTCATCCGACAGGCCTTGGAGATGACCGCAGGGAACCAGAGCGCCGCTGCAAGACTTCTTGGGCTTTCCCGGTCCAAGTTTCGTACCAGGGTGAAACAGCTGGAGAATTACAGGTGACAGGAAGAGGTACGATTCCGACAGGCAGGTTGATTAGATGTGCGGGCTTTTGCCTAGCCTTTGCAGCCGTGTTATATGCTTCGATTGCTGCAGGCCTGTCTTCTGCGGCTGATACCTCCCTGATTTTTGTGGGAGAGGACATCTCAACCCTGACAATTGCCTCACGGCGGGCGGAAAGACCGGAAGATGCACCGGCGGTAGCCTTGGTGGTTACTGGTGAAGAGCTGGAAAAAGCCGGAACCATGACTCTTGGCGAGGCCCTGGACAGGCTGCCCGGTTTTTACATATTGCCCAGGCATTCAGGGAGCATACCCTATCTCAGAGGGGTTCCGAACAGCGTCCTGTTTCTTTACGATTCTGTCCATCTTACCTCTGATGGAACCAAAGCGGTTCATCCTCTGGACCAGGAACTCTCTCTTGCCCCTGTGAAGCGTGTGGAGGTGATACGTGGGCCAGGTTCAGTGTTGTGGGGGCCTGATGCATTTGCGGGCATTGTAAATGTGGTCCCTAAACGGGGCCGAGATGTAAACGGTCTGGAAATGAGAGCTTACGGAGGCACTGGAGAGGGAGAGGCTGGAGCCACTGCTGTATGGGGCAGGAATGCCGGTCTATGGGAGGCGCTGGTGTCGGTCAGCGCCAGGAGTCTCAGGGAGTGGGCGGATCGGTACAATGTGGCCCGTCTGGCCGGTCCGGACGGCAGGCCCGTTCCTCCCATGGAGAGAATAGGGTTCGGCACCATCGGTCGCTCCGAATATCTTGATGCGGTGGTAAACTTTTCGTGGCAGGACTGGCTGAGAATATCCGGTAGATGGACCGAGGCACATAGAAAATATGTCTTTGAGGATTCTCCTGCTGACCTGAGATGGGGGGCGGAAAGCCTTAAACCCATGCGTTACATCAGGATGGAACTTGAGAAGGCCTTCGGCTCTTCCGATTTGAGGCTGAACGCCTATTACAACGAGATGGACTGCAAAGAGGAGGAGCTGGGCCTTACTCCACGGAATCAGAAGAACCACATCACCTATGCAGAGCTTCTGTATGACAGGGAACTGTGGGGGGCCAGCGCCATGCTTACCATGGGGGCCTCGTACAGGTACAACAGGATACGCGGGGCTGAGATCGCAAAGAGTTATCCTCCTGATTTTTTTGAACCGGGCAATATCCTTTTTCTTCCAAGGAGGCAGCAGACAAACTTCAGCACATCCATGGCTTCCTTGTTCGGACAGTTGAAACGGCACTGGAATCACTGGGATGCATGGCTGGGATTCCGGGTGGATGATCATAGCCAGTATGATTCAAGATTCAGCCCGAATCTGGGGGTTATCTGGTCTCCGAATTCTGTATGGAATATGAAGCTGCTCTATGGTACTGCCTACCGCACGCCCTATGCCAGGCAGCTTGCAGGCAGGGAAGATCTCGAACCGGAACAGGTTCAGAATGCTAGTGCCTGCGTTACATGGCGGAGTGTTCCCTCAGTAACGGTTGCCGCTATGGCGTTCTGGAATCAGATACGACATCAGACCCGGAAGGATCCTTATTATGGAGGACTTTCAGATCCGGGGTCTCAGAATATCTATGGCCTGGAGCTGGAGGCTGGATGGCAGATCAACCCGGCCCTCAAATTATGGGCAAATGCCACAGCATTTTCTCATGACGGCGACGACGAGGTCTACACGTACCATGTTTATATTCTGGAGAACGGAAACTGGGTTCTGAAGCCGTGGGCATCCTGGGAGATTCCTTTTGAGACAGGTCCTGAGACCATGCTGAATGCAGGGGTCTTGTGGAATCCGACCGGCTGGCTGGATGTGTCTCTCAGTGCCGGATACCATACTTCATGGAATTATTATTATTCCAAGGGAAGGCTGGAAGAGACTGTTCCGTCAAACTGGATTTTTGATATGACCGTCACAGCCAGAGATATTTTCACTAGGAATCTTGACATTCAGTGTTCAGTCAAGAATCTTCTGGACAGGAGGTTTGATGGCAGAGGAACCTATGGGCCGGTAGATTCACCTCCATTCATGGCCTATCTGGGGTTGAAATGGCATTATTGACAGGCAGTTTTTTCCCATTTACCCTGATTGTCCCGTCAGATCAGTACCTGTGCCATGTGGTTGAAAATGGCCAGGCGGTTCCGTGCAGTGGTCAGTTCTGGCCACGGGTGGCCTGATTATTCGTATTTGTCGCTGGATGCCGTGACGGCATCCAGGTCGGTGTCTGTGTATCCGGTGTTGTCTGTTGCAGACACTGTTTCAGTGGATTGAAGCACCAGTGCACGTTTGTGCCCCTGCCGCCTTGCATCTTCGGCAAACTCGCAAACCGAATTATCAGGGATCAGGACATGCGGTATTTTTGAATGAAGGAGAACTGATTTCAGCGGAAAATGGGTGGATTTGTCGGAAAACAATATAGATTGCTGTATCGAAACCGCGAGCCGTCAGTTCAGGCGATTGTCCGAGGCAGAAATGCAGATGTGCGGTATGGCGGGGCATGGAAATTGCTTTGGGAGATTTGTTAATGTTGAAAGGATTGTCCAAGAAAGTACTCGGGTCTCCCCTCCTGCCTTCTATCATCACGGGTATTATCTGCTTCTGCATGTGGATAATGCCCTTCATGGCAGGAGCTGTGGAGACGGTGGAGACCGTAAACGGTTCCCCTGCGCCCACCCAGGAAGATGTGCTGTTTCAGAGGATAAACCAGGCCAGGCTCGATCCATGGGCGGAAGCCGGGCGTTTGGGCCTGGATCAGAATCATCTGAGGCAGTCGGTGGTATCTGCAGAGATAATTCAGCAGTGGGACAGCGGATTGTATCCTGTTGTCCGTAATTCGGTGCTGGATGACCTGGCTGCAGCTCACTGCCAAGATATGATAAATCGTCGTTATTATTCTGATGTTACTCCTGAAGGGCTGACTCCGGTAGATCGTGCGCTTTATGCGGGATATCCGGTGATGGATGTCAGGGAAGTTTACGGCGCCATGGCCTTTCAGTTCTTTGTCCGGCCCGAACAGGCAGGCAGAAACATCATGGACAGCCTGATGAGGAAGGCCCTTATGCAGGAAGTTTCGCCTGGAGGTCAGGCGATTTTCGATAACGATATGGTTGAGGTAGGGATATCGCTGAAAGGCGGAATGGTCTATTTTCAGGGGTTATGGTACAATCAATATGTTTTGTGCATAGTGTTCGCCAGACCGGGGGACGAAAGCCCGTATCTTTTACAGCATGGTCATATTTTTGACGATATGAACCATAATGGTACATACGACCCCGGAGAGGGCGTTGCCGGAATTGAAATATATGATATATACAGAAATCTGCTGGCAGTCAGCGGTGAGAAAGGCGCCTACAGCCTGAGGCAGATCCATGGGCCCTGGATTGTCGTAATATGCAACTGCTGGCGGAAACAGGTGAACGGTGTCGACCCCAGGATCGTACTGGAAGAGGGTGCGGTTGTTGAGCGTGATTACTGCGCAAGGGACTTCTGGTGCCCGGGCGGCAATTGAAAACGGCGTATATTTTTATGAAGACTGGATTCAGGATCAGTCCGTGATGAAAGATGATTGTTCGAGATAGAGACAGCGATGTTTTTGGGATTCTCAAGTTGAAAGGAGGTGTTGCGGCGGGTTAGGAGATTCAAAGGAGGCCTGGGTAAAGATCGGCCAGAAATATCTTTTAAGTCGGTATCAGGTTAGGCTAATAGAGAAAAACATTTAAATCAGGAGGTTTTTTCAGATGAAGAAAAGTGGAATGACTATGGTGATGGCAGTACTTTTCGTACTGTCCCTGGTAACCGCATCCATGGCCGCAAGCGGCGACGTATGCGACCACAGATGCAAGAACACAAAAACAGGCAACATTTTGATGGGAAGGGCGGCTGAAGGTCAGGAGTTGGGAGTAGACTGCCACCCTTTCGACTATGAAAGCGCAGAAGGCTACTGCCTTGGTACTCACTATACCGCCGATTGTTCAGGCAATGTCACCTCCCCTGGCAACAGGCTGTTCTTTAAGGTGTGCGACTGTGAAAACGCAGCAGACATCATTGCTGATGACGAGCATATCTACAAGGTCAAGGTAACTATCCTTACCGAAGGCGTGTACTGGGACAGGGCTAACTGCAGTCTGAATGGGGCTGTTGACCGCATAGACCTTACCAGATGGGCTGACATGGACGATGCATGCGGCAACTGTTCAGCAAGTAACGGAACTCTTGCTATGGACATTGCAAATTATCTCGACGCAGAGATCGGAAGAG
>DTYO01000082.1 GCA_012961845.1 Thermodesulfobacteriaceae bacterium | reverse complement strand
GGCCTGGCAAGAAAGTACAATCTCATGATCCTGAGCGATGAAATCTATGAAAAGCTCATCCTCAATGGCCAGCCCCACATCAGCATAGCATCCCTGGACTGGGACCTGCCCATGGTCACATTCAATGGTCTCTCCAAGTGTTACCTGGCCCCCGGCTTCCGTATAGGCTGGGCCATTGTCAGCGGAGTCCCGGAACTGGTCGAAGATTACACAGAGGCCATGAGAAAGCTTGCAAGGGCCCGTCTGTGCGCCAACCACCCCAAGCAGTTTGCTATAATGGCAGCCCTGAAGGGTAGCCAGGATCATGTCACGGACACCATTGACAAGTTGGAAAAAAGGCGTGACCTCACAGTGGACAGGCTGAATACCATTCCCGGCATCTCATGTCACAGGCCTGACGGCGCCTTTTACGCCTTTCCCAAGCTAAACGTTGCCGTTGACGATAAGGATTTTGTGAAGAGCCTCATACGTGAAACCGGGGTGGTGGTAGTCCACGGAAGCGGCTTTGGCCCCCTGCCCGAATCACCTCACTTCAGGATTGTCTTTCTTCCTCCTGAAGATATACTGGACGAAGCCTATGACCGTATTGAAAAATACATGAAGAAACATTTCTGACATCAGAACCACTCAGAACCCGGAAAAACATGCGGCGGACAGGAAGAGTTTCTTGCCAGACTATTCGCTTCAAAAGCCGAACAAATGCTGACTAGCGTAAATTACAGCAGTTAATAAAAAAATAGTGAGTCAAAAACTGCATTAAGAAGGTGTAGCGAATTCACTGAAAAAGTGTTCTGTATTTGAAGCCGCAAGGGAGAGCGCGATTTCACCAGATCTGCCGCTCAGGGGATTGAAGTACCAAAGCATACTGCTCCCCATCCGTTTTACATCTTCGGCAAACTCACGAACAGAATAATCCGGATTCAGGCCCTGGCCTGAATCCTGCTCCGTGCCTGTCCACAAGTGATGTATCAGTCTCTTTTTTCCTGCATCACATCTGCCAGTGCACCTGCCAGTGCGGCAAACCCCCGGGAGACCGTCGGGGCGCTCTCATAAGGTCTGTCATACAAAACATATATACGGCTGTTCCCGGGGAGCAGAGCTGTCTCTCCGTAAATGTGCCATTCTTCCGACCGGCTCCTAGTTTCAATCACCTTCACCTCCATCGCTACCCAGCCGCTGGAATTTCCCGCCGGGGCCATGACAGGAGGAATGTTTCCCACCATGAGGTAATCAAATCCACGGTCTGCTGCCATATCCACCATTCTCTCTTCTGAAATGTGAAGCTCAGGCGCGATGTCCAGCACTGAAAACACATGTCTCTGGTGGAAGATTTCTCTTACCAGTTCTGTAACCGCCAGGGAGATGTCTCTGTTCTGATGGGGCTGCACGGTAAAAGGCACAACAAGAACTTTCTGGTCTGCAATTTCTGCCGGGCTGTCCGGCACTACGTATAGCTGAACATTTACCGGATCCATGCCGGCATTGGTCCAGCCGTACATTTCCGGGCTGCATGAACTCAGAATCAGCAGAAAACATGGAAACAGAACCCTGTAAATAAACAACTGACAGCCCTCCGGCAGAATGAATTTGTTTTGTCAAAGCATACACACAATTTCCATGCCATGTTACGCAGGCAAACCGTTGTTTATCCAGTCAGAGTGCCACGGCCGGAATCGACTTATCCACGGAGTTCATCCATCTGGATCAGGACTGCGTGTGCTTAGCCTAGCCCGGATTTTTTTCTTCAAAAGCCGGACAAATGCTGACTGACTTAAATTACAGCAGGTTACTTAAAACATAGCGAGTCAGGAACTGCACCGGAAAGGTGCAGTGAACTCAACGAAAAAGTTTTCGGCATCTAAAGCCGCAATTGATTCGCAATTTCATAAAATCTGTTGCATTGTCAGGGGATTGAAGTACCAGAGTACGTCTGCGGCCCCTCAGGCCTACATCTTCGGCAAACTCGTGAACCGAATTATACGGGTTAAAGCCCCGTGGAATCAACCGGTTGCAAAAGCTCAATCCGCTCGCCGAAACCGTCCGCAATACAAAGGGCGTTTTTCTGAACTGCGTAGAAAAAATCCTGCACCAGTGGGAAAAATCTGACCTCACGCAATCTTTATGCGTCGGCACCCATCAAGATAAAATTTAACCTCCCGCCCCCAGTTGTGATATCATGTAGATGTGGACATACAGATCAGACAGACCCTGAAACAGCATATAGGTCCTCTTACACTTGCACTGGCGATCGGTGCACTGGCAGGAATTGGGGCAGTGATTTTCAGGGCCCTCATTCTGTCGGGTCAGAGTATTTTCTGGCCTGAAGGAAGGGATTTCCTGGAAATGGTCCAGAAGGCGGACTGGTGGTGGAGACTGATAATTCCATGTGGTCTCGGCCTTGTGGTGGGTCCGGTAATCACCTTCTGGGCCCCTGAGGTAAGAGGCCCTGGAGTCCCCGAAGTCATGGAGGCCCTTGCCCTGAAAAGCGGACGAATAAGGCACAGAGTAACGGCAATCAAGGCATTCGTCACCGCTGGCCTCATTTCTGCTGGCGCTTCGGTGGGAAGGGAAGGCCCGGTCATTCAGATCGGCTCATCCATTGGATCTTCCCTCACTCAGCTCCTCGGACTTTCCACAGATGCCAGGCGGCTCGCAGTAGCCTGCGGTGCTGCGGCAGGGATCGCAGCCACCTTCCAGGCCCCCATGGCAGGCACTCTGTTTGCCGTTGAAGTACTCCTATTTGATCTGGAGATCGCATCTCTGAGCAACATTGTCATTTCCGCGGTTACCGGCACCATGATGGCCAGGGCCTTCTGGAGTGATGCACAGGTCTTTCAGATCCCGCATTTCATACTGGTCCATCCGGCAGAACTGTTCATTTACTTCGTTCTCGGACTACTGGCAGGTGCAGGGGCGATTCTGCTGATGTTCGTGATATTCTTTTTTCCGGGCCTCTGGTGCAGAATCAGAATCCCGATCTGGCTGAGCCCGGCCTTGGGAGGACTGCTGGTGGGGCTGATCGGGCTCTTATGCCCCTGGGCACTTGGGGTGGGATATGAGACCATTGATCAGGCACTGGCTGGTCACACCTCTCTTGCCTTCGCCTTCGCACTCTTTTTCGCCAAGATACTTACAACAGGCATTTCCATAGGATCAGGCATGAGCGGAGGAATTTTCGCTCCATCCCTGTTCCTGGGAGGCATGATGGGTTCCGTGGTGGGAATTGCAGCCCAGTCCTACTGGCCCAACACAGGAATCAATCCTGCCTACTACGCCCTTGTGGGGATGGGCGCCATGGTTAGCGGAACCACATTAGCCCCCATCACCGCCATACTTACCATTTTCGAACTGACGTACACATATCAGGTCATTCTCCCGCTAATGGTGTCATGCATCGCCAGTCTGACGGTAGTGCGAGCATTTCATGGCTATTCAGTTTATGAAACCAAGCTTCTGCAGAAGGGGATCACTATCGTAAAGGGACACGAAGTCAACCTGTTGAGAAACATGACGGTCGGCGAGCATATGAGCAGAGATCTTCAGACGCTTGGAACCGAAGCCACATTCGGAGAAATCGCCAAGGCCATGGAGCATAGTGCTTTTCCACATTTTATAGTCCTTGATCAGAATGACAGGCTCAGGGGTGTACTGACTCTGCGGGACATAAGAAAGCAGCTTGCCCACCCGGAACTGGTCACCCCTGAAACGACGGCCGGGTCTCTCATGGTCAGGGACGTACTCACGGTAACCCCTCAAACCGATCTTGAAACCGCTTTTGGAATATTTGCAAAACACAACCTATCATTCCTCCCTGTGGTGGGTTCCAGAAACCCCGATCGTGTGCTGGGGCAGCTCAAGAAAACAGACCTGCTCGCAGCCTACGAACAGAAAATCCTCAAGAAAGACCTTATCCCCCCTCCACGCTGGATGAGATCTGGCAGGTAGAGGTTTTTGGCAGTTGAGCCATTGACCTCCCAGTGCCTTGGTTCTATATTGGCAGAATTCCAGTCCTTTCCCAGATTTTTTTTTAGCATTTGAAGCAGCCTGAACTTTAAGATAGCAGCCGAGGTAAAAATTGAGTCTTGGTACGCCCCTGAAAATTCTCATGTTCATTCTGTTTACCATACCGGCAGCCGGACTGACTCCTGTTCTCACAGGCTGTTCCAGCATACCGGACGGGATCGAATACGTAGTGACAGGCGAAGATCCTTCTTCCCCGAAAGATGACCAGAAACCCAGGTCACCCGGACAGAACAGAGAAGAGGCCCTGGAGGAAGAAATCATCGGTTCTCCATACATGATTACTTCTGATTACTTTCGTAAAACAGCAGATGACACCAAGACCATCAGGCTTTTCGGCGATTCCGGGAAAGAGAAGGCGCTGGAGGAACGGGTAGCCCAGCTTGAGGAACGTCTCGCGGGAATGCCAGAAAGGGCCAAAGGACCTGGAGGTCTCCCTGTACTCAGAAGAAAAGTGGTGGTCCTTTCCCTGCTGGGAGACCTTGGCCTGGATGTCATGGGGCTGCTCCCTGCAGCTCTCAGACGTACAGACGGGATTGTGCCCATAGGACCTTCACACCTGTCGAGACTGCTCCACAAGATGGGCAAGACCGAAGCAGACCTGGCACTGACCTCTGTAAGACGCCAGATCGCAGCAGATGCAGGTATTCACGCTTATATTCTGGTCTATCTCCCGCAGGACAAGACAATTACCGATGAGGCATCGGACCTCCGCATTGACATGCTTGAAGCCGTCAGTGGTGACCTGATAGGTTCTTACATGGCCTCGATAGATGAATTCGACCAGGCAGTCCCTCTGATAGCGGAAGACCTGATAAGGGCCACGGAATGGAGCTGTAGGATCATCAAGGTGGAAAATGGACGCATTTTTCTCAATGCGGGCCGTCTCACAGGTCTCAGGCCAGGAGACAGACTGGGAGTATTTGCCAGGGGAGAACCCATCATAGACCCGATTACAGGATATACCCTTGGATTCGCCCTGGGAGACAGACTGGGAGAAATCCAGGTCATAGATCTGTTCGGGGTGGATGCCTGTGAAACTGCGGTAATCTCCGGAGAAAGGTTCAAACCGGGCGACGTGGTCAAGGTGGACCGGCTTACATAGAACAGCGGCTGGCCAAATGGAGAGTTGCAGGGAGCAAGTCTGAAAAACACAACAGGATTGGACAATACCGAAACCTGTACTCAATCAGAAAGGATGGAACGAAATGCACCAGCTTCTTACGGATCAACCAGGTAGCAAAATGCTGCTGCTCGGCAATGAAGCCATCGTCAGAGGGGCATTGGAGGCGGGTCTGGCCATAGCTGCCGCCTATCCGGGGACCCCGTCTTCTGAAATAGGAAACAATCTGTTTCAGATCACCCAGGACCCCTCCGCCAGACTGTATTTTGAATTCTCAACCAATGAAAAAGTGGCCATGGAAGTGGCATCTGCTGCTTCCGCAGCAGGTCTCAGAAGCCTTACCTGTCTGAAACATGTAGGACTAAACGTGGCCTCAGACGTACTCATGACCCTGGCCTACGTCGGCACAAGAGGCGGCATGGTTATTGTCAATGCCGATGATCCATCCATGCATTCCAGCCAGAACGAGCAGGACAACCGCTATTATGCCAGACTTGCCGGCCTGCCCATGCTCGAGCCCACATCGCCTCAGGAAGCCAAAGATATGGTGATACATGCATTCGAGCTCTCGGAATACCTAGAGCTTCCAGTGCTGGTACGTACCACCACCCGGACTTCCCATGTCCGTGGCCCAGTGGTCCTGGGGAAACTTCCGGATTCCAAGAAGACCTCAGGCCGATTTGAAAAAGACCCCGGACGCTGGGTCCCGGTCCCTGCTGTTGCCAGAATCAGGCACAAAGTGCTGCTTGAAAGAATGCAAAAGGCCGAAGAGAAAGCTGGCACTTCAGGCTTCAATATCACCACGGGTTCTGGTGCCACAGGCATAATTTCGTCGGGTGTCGCTGCGTGTTATGCAGCAGACGCGATCAGCGAGCTGGACTGCGGCAACCAAGTGAAATTCCTCCGCCTCGGCATGACGCATCCCCATTCTGAAGCTATGTTCCTCGACTTCCTCGAGGGCCTGGAGCAGGTACTGGTGGTTGAAGAACTGGAGCCTTTCATTGAGGATAGTCTGAAAGCAACCGCCCAGGCAAACGGCATCGATGTCCAGGTGCTGGGGAAAAAATCCGGACACCTTCCAAGACTCTATGAATTTGATCCCCTGCAGGTCAAAACGGCATTAGCCCGGGTCCTGAAGACTGACATACAGGAGCCTGAAAAGCCTGATCTGTCTTCCCTGCCTCCTCTGCCCATGCGCCCTCCCTCCCTGTGCAAAGGATGCCCTCACCGCGAGACATACATGGCTGCCAAGGAAGCGCTCAAGCAGCTGGGCATGGAAGAAAACGCCATATACCCTACGGACATAGGCTGTTACACACTGGGACTCCTTCCTCCAATACAGATGGCCGACTATCTGCTCTGTATGGGGTCCAGCGTGGGAACATCGGCAGGTTTTTCCGCAGGAACCGATCAGAAGATAGTTTCATTCATAGGCGACTCCACATTTTTCCATTCTGGAATATCTTCTCTGGCAAATGCAGTGCACAACAGGCACAGATTCTGCCTGGTCATACTGGACAACAGCACAACTGCAATGACCGGGCACCAGCCCAATCCCGGCATCGAGTTCACGCCTCCCGGTTACGACCATCCCAGAATTCCCATAGAACAGGTGGTTAGAGGATGCGGCGTAAAGGTGGTGGAAAAAATCAACCCGTACCGGAAAAAAGAAGCAGTAGAGGTGTTCAAGTCTGTCCTGGCCAGGGATGAGCTCTGTGTGGTAATCGCCGAGGCTCCATGTGTACTGTATATCAAGAAGGTAGGAGGCAAGAAATGAAATCCATGAGGATCTTGTTTACGGGTGTGGGGGGCCAGGGTACACTTCTGGCATCCAGGCTCCTGGGAGAAGCGGCAATGGCCCAGGGCATGGAAGTCAAGATCAGTGAGGTCCACGGCATGGCCCAGAGAGGAGGAGTGGTAGAGTCCACTGTCATGCTTGGCGGCATTGAGAGCCCCATTATATCAGAGGGCCAAGCGAATATCATGGTCAGTTTCGAACCTTTGGAGACACTGAGAGCTCTAAACCGGTGCAACAGGGATACTGCTATCATTACAAACATTACTCCTGTCATTCCCTTTACCGTCAAATTAGGCCAGTCTGAATATCCGGACATTTCTCAATGGATGGATTTTGTCAGTACACAATTCAAGATGGTCTATGCCTTCGATGCAGAATCTCTGGCCAGAGAAGCAGGCACGTCCAAAGCTGTGAACATCGTTCTGCTAGGTACCCTGATCGGCACCGGGAGGGTCCCCATTTCTGCCGATATAATCGAAAACACCATCAGGGAAAAGGTCAAGCCCGGATTTGTAGATGCAAACCTCAAGGCATTCGAACTGGGACTGCAGCAGGCCTGAACGGGCACCTGACAGGCATACAGGAAGAATCCGGTTGCGATGAAGAATAACGGGCTCCCCTTAAGCACCTCCATAGACCCGGCAGGGTCTTTCATCTGTGGAGAACACAGACCTTCGTACCGTGTCAAGAACCTCAGAAAGACTGAATCCATATCCGTGCTCGGCCACAATGCCTCCGGAACACCGATAACCAACAATGCCAACTTCCCCGAAAGCGATCTCTTCATCGAAAATTCCAGTTGTATCTATGAAATCCCCAATCCCTTTCCATTCTGGGGAACCACCTACATACTAAGCGAGCCGGCAGACCGCCTTGCAGAAGAGCCGCAAAGGTTCAGATTCAATAAAGTGGCGGATGAACCGGATCAGACATCTCCTCTTATGCAGGACCTGCTCAGAGGTGCGCTGAGCAATCCAGAGGGGCGGATGTATTCCATCAAAGACCTGCCCCGAACAATGAAGCTTGCTTTGGCCCAGACATGCAGAGACCCGGAAATCCTCTCCGCCCTGGCCAGGCTGAACTGCAGATTTGAATTCGACAGGTCAGGAATGCCCACCGGCCTGGAATTCGAACACGACCATACGGGCAGGCTGCGGCCAGCCGTCAGGGATCACGATCTATTCGAGGTCTTGGGGAACAATCCTGCCCTTCCTGATCAATACAAACAGGCAATGGTGCTGATTCCCGGTATCCAGGGAGATAGCCCGGTGGTTGGAGAATATTCCCGGCATTCGGAAACCCACATATGGGAATACCTCCGGAGCAACAGCTATATTCCATGGGGGCATTATGCCTCCAATATGGCCCATGACTGTGTGAGATACAAGGCCTCTGTACTGGACAGAGAGGACATGACGGGACTCCGCCACCTCTATTACCAGCGCATCTATGCCCAGATGGCCGAGATATCAGGCGTGGGAGATCTCGTTTCCTCATGGGAAAACCGAGATGGCGCTCTTTCTCGCTCCAGACTGGAGGCACTGAGGCGTGCTGTACTTTCTGAGATCAGGCAGAGATCGGCCTCCGGCCTGGAAATCCCTTTTACCGCAACAATGTGGGGATGGAACTATGGTTTTGACTTCGCCCCTTCAGGTTACAGGCTCCATGCATCCCACCAGCAGATTCACCAGCAGTTCGCACTGATTCCCGCCTCTACCCCCGTCCCCGGCAGGAAAGGCGCAAGCATGCCTTCCTATGCAGTCGGCGATCAGGTTGCACATTTCTGCAGCAGGTACAGGGAAGTCTTCAGCAGCCCCTTTTTTGATGCCTACATTCAGGCAATCAGGTCAAACACCCGGCTGGACGGCAGGAAAGACCTGCCTTCCAGCCTGATTGTCTTTGAAGATGAAAATGTCATGGTTCACATCCCCAAGGCCCAGAGGTGCCAAGGCGAAGTGCAGGTCATGACCACTGCCGGAGCAGGCAATGTGCTTGAAGCTGATTCCCGGGTGCGCAGCTCCCTGGACAACTGCCTCCACAGGGTCATTCAGGCCTTGGATCTCCTGGGAGCCGAGATGGTGACAGTCTACGAACTGTCCAAACGGTTCGACAGTCCCGATGGTGACCAACGGCTTTTTTACTGTTTTCTGCCAAGACATCCCCGGTCGCCGGGGGCATTCAGTGAAAGGCAGGAACGCTGGATCACAGGCCACTACCCTGAAGACTATGCGGAAGCATTGAGACTCGCACTTAAAGACTGAGAGGCCCGAGCCTACGGAGTAACGAAGATCCTCAGCGGGCAGACAGCGGATTTGCCCCGGAAGGACCCGCCAGCCTGTATCTGCCGGCAGTAAAAAAGGGCGTATGCCACCTGGCTTCCGCTGCCCTACAATGCATCACATGCAGTGCCATCAGGCAGAAACGACACACCCGGCATCAATTAAGGTGCCGGGTGAACAGAGGGAAACAGGCTCATGTCAGTATGCGGCAGAAACAGGGATGACACATAGTGATCCATGAACCGGGCATTGTCGCTCAGGTCGAAATGGGTCATCATTTGGGCCACCTGGTGAAGTTCCCGGATGACCTGCCATGACAGGGCCGATGCTTTTGCACCCAGAAGTGAGCTGTTCCCTGCAAAGAAAAAACGCTCCCTTGGAATGTCCGGTAGGAGGCCGATAGTAATGGCTTGATCAAGATCAAGATAACTTCCGAAGTTACCGGCCAGGACAACTCTCTCCAAGTCCTCAAATCCCATGCCCACTGATTCAAGCAGGGTGAGATAACCGGCAAACATGGCGCCCTTTGCCCGGACAAGGTTTTCCACGTCGGCCTCAGTAAACACTATATCCTGTCCGGTAGCAGAAGATTCGGCCTCCACCACCACATATTCCCATCCGTCTCTCCCTGGTCTGATCCTCTCTCCCCGGAGATTACGGTTGAATTTGCCCTGCTGGTCCAGGGCCCCTGCAGTAAACAATCCTGCCAGCAGACTGATTATTCCCGAGCCGCATATTCCCTTTGCCTTCCTCCCGCCTATGGTGAGGGCCATGGGCTCCCATGTGCCTGGTTGAATATGTACCACTTCCACGGCCCCGGTGGTAGCCCTCATGCCGTGCCTGATACCACCGCCTTCAAACGCCGGCCCTGCCGAACATGCTGCACAGGCCATCCAGTCCTGATTACCTAGCACTATTTCTCCGTTTGTACCTATATCTATGAAGAGAGTCAGTTCAGGACTGCGGTTGAGCCCTGCACCTACCACTCCTGCCACTATATCGCCCCCTACATAACTGGCCACGCACGGTGCAGGGAATATCCTGACATGACCGGGCACTTCCATTCCTAGTTCTCCGGCTCGGACCGGGGGAAAATGGGTAGCAACAGGGGTATAGGGCTGGGCCCTGAGATAACGTGTATCCAGTCCCATGAGAAAGTGTGTCATAACGCTATTGGCAGCAATACTGACTATTCCCAGTGCCTCCGTGTTCGCACCGGCTCCGTTCAGCACCTCGTCCATGAGACTGTTGAGGCATTCCACTATCTTCTGCTGAAGTATCTTGAGACCTTCTCCCTTCCTGCTGAATTCCATTCTGGAAATGACGTCTTCTCCATAACTGACCTGGGGATTGTAGTCGGATGCTTCCTTGAGGACTTCTCCGGAATTCAGATTCAGCAGCTGTACAGAAACCGTGGTAGTCCCTATGTCCACAGCTAACGCCAGATGTTCAGACATGACATCCCCAGCCTCCACCTTGATCAGCCTAAGGTGATCCGGCTTTCCGCCTTCCATCAGGCTGACTGTCACCTTCCAGTTCCCGCAACGAAGGGCATCCGGCAGTTCATACAGAACCTGGCTGTCCACGTCCAGAGATACATCCGGCAGCGTCCCCTGGGCAAGCTCTCTGCGGAGCCTGTAGAGATCACTGACGCTGTCGTTCAGACTCGGTTTCGGAAGTTCCACCACCATCTTGTGGACAGCGGGTTTACCATCCCATTTAAAGGCTTCTCCGAAGCTCCTGATCCACGATGCGGCCTTGGTCGCCGCAGGCCGGGCCAAGGCCCCGCGATCCATCTCTGATTCGACAGGTATCCTAACCGTAAGATCCGAAACAGGATATGTGTCACAGGCCTTCCATCCGCCTTCCGGAAGACGCTCTCCCGAAGCCTCACCCTCTTCAATGATAATACGACATTTATTGCATACACCGGAGCCGCCGCACGAAGCATTTATATGCACACCTGCCCTCATGGCGGATCTCAGCAGATTTTCGTCCGTTGCCACCTCTATCGTCACATCAGCCGGATAAAAAGTCACCTTTGGCATAAAACTCGTTCTCCTGACCCTGTAAGCATAACATCACCCCTGTCCAACAGATCAACAGGCGAAGTCTTTCCAAGCCAAATATTAGTCTCGTACGTCCATCTCGTCCATAGCAATCAGAGGCCCGCATATAAATTTGGTCCTTTTGAACAGTAAATCCGGTCATGAGACCCGGCCAGGATATTTCCGGATCATCCGTTAAATGACCAGCCAATGATTGTTTACGAGGCATATATTGATGGATCGGGAAAAAATTTTCCTTGAGACTCGACTATATGGCACCGATATTATAACATACCCATTGTCTGACAGTTCAGGCAAAAAACGTCTCAGTCCCGGCAAAACAAAACGGAGGCATGCATGAAGATACTGGTTACAGGAGGAGCAGGATTCATAGGCTCAAACGTAGTGGATGCCTATATCGCGGCAGGACACCAGGTGGTGGTTGTGGACAACCTGTATTCAGGAAAGATGGAAAACCTCAATCCTGAAGCCTCATTCTACTTGATGGATATCAGGGCCGCAGAGCTCCACAAGGTCCTGGAACACGAAAGACCCGATGTCATCAACCACCATGCGGCCCAGATTTCAGTACCTGCCTCCGTGGAAGATCCCGTTTTCGATGCATCGATAAACATAGAGGGCTTTCTGAATGTGCTGGAAGGAGCCAGGAATAACGGCACCCGTAAGATCATCTTTATCTCCTCGGGAGGAGCAATCTATGGAGAAGCGGAAGAGTACCCCACATCAGAATCCTGCCCGCCCCAGCCGCTTTCTCCTTATGCCGTTTCAAAATCGGTGTCTGAAAATTATCTTGCATTTTACCGGCATCAATATGGACTCGACTACACAGTGCTGCGCTATGCCAACGTATACGGGCCAAGGCAGATACCCCACGGTGAGGCGGGGGTAGTAGCGATCTTCATGGACTGTCTCCTCAATAACCAG
>DTYO01000081.1 GCA_012961845.1 Thermodesulfobacteriaceae bacterium | reverse complement strand
GTGGGTCTGGGCGCTGAAATAGCCCCGTATAAGCAGGGGTTCCCTGAGTTGTGCCAGGCAGCTCCTAGTGACGTCGGAAATAGAATATATACTGCCCTGGGTCAGGTCGATCCTGAAGGCTGTTACAGGGGCAAGCCAGAAGTTCGCGGCAATGAAGTTTGCTGCAACCAGCCCGGTGAGAAGCTGCCGGCGCCTGTGGAGAACATTCGATGGGTTGCCTGCCCATTTGAGTCTCTCCAGGGAATATACATTGAGAGTAAGAAAAAACCCTACAAGTCCCAGATAGTAATACAGGTCTCGCAGGTCAATGATGCCCCGGGTGATTGCGTCAAAGCGGGAGCCCGAGCCCAGCATCTTCAGATATTCCGAGACAGGGCTGCCGAACAATCCGGTTACAGCGTCGGCGCCTGGCAGGTACAGAAGGCCGCAGAGAAGGGATGTCACGATCAGACTGACGATCTGGTTTGAGGATCTTGCACTGACAAAGAGCCCTGCGGCAATATATGATGCAGCCAAGCAGCAGGCAGCCACATAACCGCCTATAACAGGACCCCAGTCCAGAGAGCCCATGAAGCTGACGGTTACCGGAAGGGGTAAGGTCATCAGCAGGGCGATAACGATGAGCCCCAGGCACGCCAGGAACTTGCCGGCCACATATTCTGAAAGTCTTACAGGAGAGGTCAGAAGCAGTTCCATGGTCCCGGCCCTCCGTTCTTCAGACCACATCCGCATGGTAATGGCGGCCGAAAGAAAGATCAAAAGCACGGGCAGCCATTGAAACAGGGGGCGTATGTCGGCGATATTGCGTGCAAAAAAGGTTTCTACCCAGAAAAAGATAAAAAGCGTCACGGCAAGAAATGCACCGAAAAAGATGAACGCCACCGGTGAAGAGAAGAACCCGCCAAATTCCCTCCCGGCTATCTTGACTATCTTCATCACGACAGTATGCCTCCTTCCGGCGATGAGATTTCACCAAATATGGTCTCGAGATCCCGGCTTTCCGGATACAGTGCATAGAGCCTGCTTCCCTGCCTGAGAATGAGATCGGCCACTGAGGAAGCCGTCTGGTCCATATTGCGCCTGTCGTGGAGAACAAGTGCATATTCAAACCGGCCGTTGCCGGATACAAACTCCACAGCATCCATACCTGGAATCTGCCCGAACAGATCGGCAGCCATGTCATGAGCCATATCCGTTGCAACAATGAGACGGTTTCCTGAGCGAAGTTCCTCCATAGTAGAATCCAGGGCCTTTTTCCCGTTGCGGATTATGATCACCCTGTCGCACACAGCCTGTACTTCCTGCAGTATATGTGTGGAGATTATTACTGTGGCCTCCCTGGCCAGATCCCTTATGAGATCCCGCATGTGCTGGATCTGCGTGGGATCCAGGCCATTGGTGGGTTCATCGAGAATCAGTATTTCGGGCCCATGAAGGATCGCCTGCGCTACGCCTACGCGCTGTCTATAACCTCTTGAAAGGGTGCTGATGTACTGGGCGGCCTTCGACTGAAGTTCGGTCAGCTTGATGGCCCTTCTGATTTTTTCTGTACGGTCTGTTGTGACGCCGTGCAGTGAGGCAGTATAGTCCAGGAAGTCTACCACGGTCATTTCCGGATAGACCGGACAGTTTTCAGGCAGGTAGCCTATTTTTCCCTGTATTTCCCGGCAGTGCGTGCCCATATTCATTCCGTCAATCAGGATGTTTCCGCCGGTGGGCTCAAGACAGCCGGTCAGCATCTTCATTATGGTTGTCTTTCCTGCGGCATTATGTCCCAGAAGACCGACGATTTCCCCTCTGCCTATCTGGAAGTCCACATTGTTTACTGCAGTGAAATCTCCGTACTTCCTGGTAAGGTTTTCGATCTGAATCATTACTGAATGCTCCTAATGAACCATCATAGAATCAGGGGCTTCAAGGAGACCCTCGAAAAAACTGATTTCCGTACAGACGCCGGCGGGATCTCATATGTCTTGGATGATATGCCGGCCCGAATGCATCAGGCCGGCCCCGGCGCATGTTCCAAGCCACAGTTTCCTGCTTGATATCCGCCCAACAGTCTGAAACCATGCAAATTCTAAGAATTCATATTGTTATGTCAAGGGGGAGAGGGAATTCGACAGGCAGTTTCAGGCGACGGACTGTTCTGAATCTGCGACTGATCCCGGAGCAGCCGTCAACAGGATACCTCTAAAAATCAGGTATTTTGTCCCGGAACAAGGCGAACAAGAAAAATAACCGCAGACATCTTACTCATCTTTGACAGTTCAAAAATTAAATTCCTTTAAAGAGATCCCGGTGAGTAAGGAAGATATCTTCCTCAATGAGGTCTTTGGTACACCTGGGAGCAAATGGAGTGGCGTCTGACTGATCTTCCAATGCTTCTCCCAGAAAAGCCATGGCGCGGTACAGGTGATGTAAAGCAAGACCGTCCACCCCGCTTATCATATAATCTCGCCGCCATTTATTACAGGCCCTGTCAGAACCGGAGCCCAAAAGCCTGTGCAATAAGGTGAGAAAAATGGCACATTCTACATCAGATTCAAATTTCCGGTTATTTAAAAGGCACTTGATGGTTTGTTTTACACCAAGCTCTCTCCAGATTCGTTAGAAAATCAAAGCAGGGCCGATTTTTTTAGTGTGGGCGGTAACATCACCTTTATTTGAGAGAACAAGAAGGACTTTTTCGGAATATCTTGACAGGGACCGTATCAGGGATTCGACGCCTCCCTTTGTGTTGAGCTTATCCATACGCCCCACGGTAGCGATAACCCGCTGTACAACCCTTGCCTTTTTTTATCTTCTGGGAACCTCTAAAAATTGCCCTTTTGCTCGATGACTGCGTTGCTCGTCGG
>DTYO01000080.1 GCA_012961845.1 Thermodesulfobacteriaceae bacterium | reverse complement strand
GTTATAATATACTAAATGAGGCTAGATTTGTTAAACTAGAAATAAATTTTTCTTTATTTTTAGAGAAGAAGCTTTCTACAGTATTTCCTTGGTATCCCCCTCAATTCCGTATGTTGAAAAATCGAAAATTGGTGCAGATTCATCCTTGTTGACTGCAACAATGATTTCCGATCCCTGTATGCCGACTACATGCTGTATCGCCCCGGACACTCCGCAGGCAATGTACAGCTTTGGAGATACTGTAACTCCGGTCTGGCCGATCTGGGTCTGCTCAGGGAGCCATTCAGCATCTGTAACTGCTCTGGTGGCGCCTATAGAGCCTCCAAGCAGATCAGACAGTTCCCTGACGAGTTCGATGTTTTTTTCTTCTTCAATGCCTCTGCCGGCAGTGACAATGACTTCAGCTTCTGAAAGTCTGGGGCCGCTGACCTGCTCTTTGACGGATTCGACAACCCTCACACTGTGCATGAGCAGAGCAGGATCAGGTGTGATCTCGATTATTTCACCCTTTCTGTCAGCATCATAGGGGGCCGCCTTCATGACATGAGGTCTTACTGTTGCCATCTGGGGCCGGTGGTTCGGGCATATGATAGTGGCAAGCAGATTTCCTCCAAAGGCGGGTCTGGTCTGCAGGAGGGACCTGTCTTCAGGCCTGATGTCAAGTTCCGTGCAGTCGGCGGTAAGGCCGGTTTTCAAAATCGTTGCAACCCTCGGGATGTACGATCGACCCATGGCGGTGGCCCCTGCGAGAATTATCTCGGGTTTTTCTCTGGCCGCAAAGTCGGCGAGTATGTTGCCGTATACCTCGTCGGTGAAATATTCAAGCTCAGGATGGTCGGCAACCAGGACCCTGTCTGCTCCGTGGGCGACCAGAATCTCTGCCTGTGATGAAGCTCCGTGTCCCATGAGAACTGCTGTAACAAGGGTATCCATTTTGCCAGCTAGTTTCCCGGCTTCTGCAAGTAGCTCCAGCGTAACCTGGGCTACTTCGCCGTTCTTGTACTCGGCGGCGACCCATACGCCGCGCCAGTCATCAAAATTACCTGGCGCCTTGCCCTCGTCACGAACAAGTTCAAGGGCTTCTTCAGGGCATACATCGACACACGTTCCGCACATGGTGCAGGAATCAGGATCCACCACCGCAATTTCTTCCTGTACCTGTATGGCGTCAAAACTGCAGGCTTCATCACATTCACCGCAGCCAATACATCTATCTCCGTGGACAATAAGCATTACAGAATTCCAGCCTCTTCTAATCTGTCTAACAGTGCATCTACCTGCTCCTCGGGAGTGCCTTGGAGCATTTCCCTTTTTGCCTCGAACTTCGGTACAGAGGTGGAAACCACCTGGGTCGGAGATCCGGCAAGCCCGATCATGCCGTGGTCTGCACCGAGATCGTCGGCGGACCAGATCGGGATCCTGGCCTTCTTGGCCCTGAGCTTGCCTTTCAGTGAAGGAACTCTGGGTGTGTTTATGGTGGCAAGTACGGTGAGAAGGGCGGGAATTTCCACTTCAACCATATCGTAGCCCTCTTCGCAGCTTCGCTTGAGCCGCAGGGTCTTCTGGTCGTCTCCGAAAGAGAGTCCGCTTACACAGGTCACGTAGGGAATTCCAAGCCTCACAGCCAGGCCCGGTCCGACCTGAGCGGTATCACCGTCGATGGCCTGTTTGCCGCACAGTACTAGGTCTACAGGTGCAAGTCTTTCCACGGCCTTGGCAAGGGTATAGGTGGTGGCCAGTGTGTCGGCTCCGGCAAAGGCTCGGTCGGACAGGAGGATTCCATTGTCTGCACCTAATGCCAGGGCTTCTTTGAGCGCCTCTTCTGCCTGTGGAGGTCCCATGGTCACCACTGTCACCTCTCCGCCATGTCTTTCTTTCAGCTGCACTCCGGCTTCTATGGCATTCAGGTCGAATGGATTGATCACCGCCTCTACACCCTCTCTGACCAGAGTGCCTTTTTCAGTATCGAATCTAACGGTCTTGGCATCAGGCACCTGTTTTATACAGACTACTATCTTCATTTTTTCGCATACTCTTTGTTCAGGGCCTGCCCGATCACATTTCTCTGAATCTGGTTGGTTCCTTCGTATATCTGGAGTATCTTTGCATCCCTCATCATTTTTTCTACAGGGTAGTCTTGCATATATCCATATCCGCCAAGGATCTGAACAGCATCGGTAGTGACCTTCATGGCGGCGTCTGTGGCGTACAGCTTGGCCATGGCGGAGAGCTTGGCAATATCTTTTTCTCCGCTGTCGATGGTTCTGGCTACAGAATAGACCAGTGCTCTGGAGGCCTCTATTTCTGTGGCCATGTCAGCAAGCATGTGCTGGATGGCTTGGAAAGAAATAATAGGCTGGTCGAACTGGATTCGCTCTTTGGCATACCTGACTGCCTGATCAAGGGCCGCCTGGGCGAGACCAACCGCTATGGCGCCTATCCCGGGCCTTGCAAGATCCAGTGTCTTGAGGGCTATGATGAATCCAAGCCCCCTCCTGCCCAGAAGCCTTTCTTTGGGAATACGGCAGTCATTGAGAAGCAGTTCTCTGGTCGATGAGGCCCTGAGGCCCATCTTGCGCTCTTTCTTGCCGAAACTGAAACCGGGATCCCCTTTTTCAACGATAAAGGCTGATGCCCCTCTGGGCCCCTTGTGTTTGTCGGTCATGGCAATGATCGTGTATATTTCTGCTTCGCCGCCACTGGTAATCCATTGCTTGGTGCCGTTGAGTACCCAGTAGTCTCCGTCCTCCACCGCGCTTGTCTGGATTCCTGCCGCATCACTTCCTGCATTGGATTCCGTCAGGCCGAAAGCTACCAGCTTTTTTCCGGCTGCAATGTCCGGAAGATATTGTTTTCTCTGATCTTCTGAACCGAACAGCAGAATTGGATAGCCGCCCAAGGCACTGGCAGCAAAGGTGGTTGTGACAGCGACGCAGCCGTACGCCAGCTGTTCGACAGCCAGACAGTTTTCAAAGCATCCTCCGTCCAAGCCGCCGTATTCATCAGGGATATAGAGGCCGAAAAGATCGGCCTGGGCCATATCCTTCATGATATCCCACGGAAATTCCTCTGTTTTGTCAAGTTCAGCACGGACAGGAATGATTTTTTCTTCAGCGATCTGCCTGGTCAGATCAACTATCATCTGCTGTTCTTCCGACAGGAAATAATTTACTTTTGCCATGTATTTCTCTCTTTTTCTATTAAATGAGATTACCAGCGCATAGCTATCGAACCCCAGGTGAAACCTCCTCCAAAAGACACCATCAGGATCCTCAGGCCCGGCTGCAGTTGTCCTGCGCGATTGGCTTCATCAAGGGCGATAGGGATACTTGCCGCCGAGGTATTACCATACTTATGAATATTGATAAAGACCTTCTCACTCGGAAGTCCCAACCTTTCTCTCAGAAAATCAAGTATCCGCATGTTGGCCTGGTGAGAAAACAGGATATCTATATTACCGCCGGCCCAGCCGTTGGCCTCAAGAGCTTCATTTACAACAGATTCCAGTGCCCTTACCGCATGCTTGAAGACTTCTCTGCCCTGCATCTGGATGTACTGCCAGCCCTTGTCGAATACTTCAGGCGTAAGTGGTGTAGCGGTCCCCAGGGCCTTGATGGTCAGAAGATCTCCCAAGGAACCGTCTGCGTGGAGATGAGTGGAAAGGATGCCGCGGTCTTCCGTGGTTCCTGTGACCACAGCGGCTCCTGCGCCATCTCCGAACAGAACGCAAGTGGTACGGTCCTGCCAATTTGTGCGTTTGGAGAGTATTTCACTTCCTATGACCAGAATCTTCATGTTGCTGTTGGTCCGGATAAATTTGTCGGCTATGGACAGGCCGTACAGAAATCCTGAGCAGGTGGCTGAAATATCGAAAGCGCCGGCATTGGACGCTCCCAGGTCCTTCTGGACAAGGCACGCCACAGACGGCATGGGCATATCGGGGGTGAGGGTGCCGACTATGATGAGATCCAGTTTTTCCGGCCGGACTCCGGCCATTTCCAGGGCCTTTAGCGATGCCCGTGTCGCAAGGAACGAATTTGTTTCGTGGTCGCCTGCAATAAATCTCTGCTGTATCCCCGTGCGGGCGCGTATCCACTCGTCGGTGGTATCAACTCTGGCCTCTAGGTCCTTATTAGTAACAGCTGTTTCCGGGACCTGTGAGCCTGTTCCTATTATTATCGTGCGTACCGGCATGGGACTGGCGGTCAAACCTTTACTAATTGGCAACACTGATCAGGTCTCGCCTCTTGGAGATGGAACCGGCCAGTTTTTCGGCCAGGCCGACCCTGGCAAGTTCATGGGCCATTCTGATTGCATTGCCGACTGCTTTTGGGCCGGAACTTCCATGACATATGATTGCAATTCCGTTGATGCCCAGCAGGGGGGCACCGCCGTATTCAGCGTAGTCAATTTTTTTTGCAAATTTCCTGAATGCCGATTTAGCCAGGGTATAACCCATGCTGGCCATGATATTGCCATCCAGCTCGGTCTTAAGCATCCGGAGAATCGTTTCGGCCAGGCCTTCACTCAATTTCAGGCATATGTTGCCGACGAAACCATCACATACCACCACATCTACATCTCCCTTGAATACATCTCTTCCCTCTACGTTTCCCACGAAGTCGAGATCGCTTTTTGCAAGGAGATCATGAGCTCTCTTGACCTGCAGGTTCCCCTTGGAACCTTCTTCACCTATGCTCAGCAGGCCTACCTTGGGGTTGTCGTATTCAAGAAGCTCCCTGGCGAAAACAGACCCCATTATGCCAAACTGCAGCAGGTGGTGGGGTCTACAGTCTACATTTGCTCCAACGTCTATCATCACTGCAGGATTTTTCAAGGTGGGCATGACCGTGGCAATCGCCGGCCTCACCCCTTTGAGTCTGCCCAGGGAGATCATGGCGGTGGCCAGAGTTGCTCCTGAGTTTCCTGCGCTGACTACGGCTTCGGCTCTGTGCCGTTTGGCCAGTTCAAAGGCCACCCTTATAGAGGAGTCTCTCTTGCGTCGCAGAGAATCAGCCGGGGAGTCATGCATTTCCACGACTTCGGTTGCAGCCTGAATGCCGATGGGCAGAGCTGCAGCCCCATGCTGTTCCAGCAGGTCCTCCAATATGTCCTGCTTGCCGATCAGGGTTACTGCTACACCGCTTTCCCTTGCAGCCCTGACGGCTCCCTCCACGAGAACCGACGGCCCGCGGTCACCCCCCATGGCATCCAAGGCAACTGTCATCTTTCTATTCAAGATCTTCCTTTTCAGTGAAGTTTTTCCCGCGGTAAGTACCGCAATGTGGGCATGCCTGATGAGGCGGTTTGGATTCTGTACATTGCGGGCACGTGGACAGGCCGGGTGCACGAAGTGCATCATGAGAACGCCTGTTGCCCCTCCGTGAACGGGAAACCTTTCTTTTGGGTACTGCCATGATCTAACCTCCAGTCAATAGAATTTTAGTCATCTTTTCGCCGGTCTTGTCATCCGGTTGCCGCAGAAGCAGGCTCAGCAGTTATGCGTATCTGTCAACAGCTCTGTACATTCAGGTCTTTCAAAACTGCAAAAGGGCTATCGACCTGGTCAGTCCTGCAGCGGCATTCTTCTTTTCCAAGGTTGGCCCCGCATCCGGGGCAGAGCCCTCTACAGTTGTCTTTACACAAATTCCGTATGGGCAGCTGCAGAAGAATCTGCTCTCGCAGCTTTTCACCTATTTCTATTTCGTTTCCGTCGTAATCGGCCGTCTCCAGATCTTCACTGCTCAAGGCCAGTTCCCCTTCTGCAACAG
Organism: Thermodesulfobacteriaceae bacterium; assembly: GCA_012961845.1. Lineage (GTDB taxonomy): Bacteria > Desulfobacterota > Dissulfuribacteria > Dissulfuribacterales > UBA3076 > DTYO01. Next base: position 8,136 of record DTYO01000080.1, on the reverse strand, counting down.
GGAGTTCAGGCTTCAAGAGATATGTAAAATCGGTTTCCACCTCTTTTTCATATGCATCCAGACACCGGTGGCACTGCAGGATGACGACGGCATTGATCCTGCCGCTCAGATGTGTCTCGTCGTGATTGATCCTGTAAAGCGTGATATCCCCTTTGACTTTGCCTCTTATCGTGCAGTCATCGACGTCTGTCAGGATGTTGAGAGGTTCATCAAAGTGGACTGCCAGACCACCGGCAGGTATTTCGTCAACGGTGACATTTTTTCTGTAACCCGTAATATTTTTTATAGTCATGAATTCCATCAAGAGGCTTTCCACAGCAGGCCTTTCGGCTCTGTCTCCTGGGCGTCAGCGAAACAATGCTCGAAATAATCAGATATACATCAGCCTACACTTATCTTTTCAGACGCCTCGACCTCGGACAAAAAGCCTCTTTGCCGGGCAGCAGCCGGTAATAATAAAAGATATTGTTTCGATAAACTGTCACAAGGACAGATACTTTAAAAACGATTTAATATATATGTTGGTCAAGTCTTGTCAAGACAGACTTAGGATGTGTCCATGAGCTTTGCTGTTATTATTCCGATTTCATACAAAATATACAGGGGCAAGCCCATCATGGCCATGTTGACGATATCCGGGGTGGGAGTCAGCAGCGCCGCCATTACAGCGATGAACAGCACTGCATAACGTCTGAATTTTATGAATGTTTTTGCTGTGCAGGCTTTGAGCCTGCACAGCATGGTCATTACAAGGGGCAGTTGAAATATTGTTCCGAAACTCAGGATGAAAAGACCTGTAAAATTGACAAATTTATCTACGGTGATAACCGGTTTCAGATGTTCGGACTGATAGTCCAGGAGAAAGTTGATCCCGAATGGCAGGGTTATGAAGAAACAGAAAGTGGCGCCGGAATAAAAAAGAATAAATGCGGAAGACAGGAATACAAGGGCAAATTTTCTGGACAGTCCGAGTACACTGGTAAGGGCCTGGGTTATGCGGACCAAGATCCAGGGAGCCAGCAGCAGGAGCGCCATTACGCTGGACAGCTTCAGAAGGGCAATGATCGGTTCCAGTACACCGAAAAAGGCCAGGCGCTGTTCAAACCTGGCCTGCATATAGGACAGGATATGGGGAGAAAACCAGTAGATGACCCCGGTAAGAAGAACGAAACCGGATATCGTCTCCAGAATGAAGCGCCGCATGTATATGAGCAGACGAACAAGGGTCTGGACCGCTGATTGATTCATCTAACAGTGTTTTCTCTACAGCAGGATTATTAGGACAGGTTCTGCCTGATGTAGTCCACCGCATTCCGGAAAAAAACAAGTCCGGCCCCTTCCTCGGGCAGTTTTCTTCTGGTCCACTGGGGATGGTTGGTCCTGTGATGAAATGCCTCCGGATGCGGCATCAGTCCCATCAGGCGCCCGCTCGGATCACAGATTCCTGCAACTGCCAGGTCCGAACCGTTGGGATTGTACGGGTAGTCCTGGGTCGGGCTGACGGTTTCCGGAGACACATACTGCAGGGCGATCAGTTTTTCGTCTGTCAGCCGGTCCAGAACCGAGGAGTCAAGAGTCACAAATTTCCCTTCTCCATGTCTTACAGGCAGTTCAATTTTTCCAATTCCTCTCGTAAAAATACAGGGTGAATCAGGTGAAGCCGTGCATGTAACCCAGCGGTCTTCAAACTTTCCTGAATCATTATAAGTGAGGCTCACCATACGATTTTCGTAATTGCCCCCGAAGCCGGGGAGCAGTCCCGTCTTGACCATGAGCTGAAAGCCGTTGCACACCCCCAGGACGAGGCCTCCGTTTTCGACGAATCCAAGCAGTTGATCCATCAATCTTTCCTTGCTGTCTGCGATCCGTGCATTCCGGAGCCTGTGCGCACCTGCCTGAGCCGCTCCCAGATTGTCTCCGTCCAGGAACCCCCCGGGCAGGTTGAGGAAATGATAATCTCCAAGCCTGACTGTCCCGTCCAGCAGGTCGGAAAGATGAACTATATCTACGTGGTCGGCCCCTGCCAGTCTGCAGGCATGAGCCGTTTCAATTTCGCAGTTTGTCCCATATCCAGTAGTGACTATTACTCGTACTTGAGGTGTCATATGTACTCCGGTTCACTAAAATGTCGGCGGTATCTGATCGCAGGAAACTTACCTGCGGGCAGATACGAATCAGAAGGTCATGCCGGGCAGGTGGTGTCGGTGCGCAACAAGTCGGTATCAACGGTCCGACGGGGCAAAACCCTGTGGCTCGTATCCCGGGGTCAGGTGGTAAATGCCGGGCAGATTGCGGTAGCGTTCATCAAAGTCCAGACCATAGCCTACCAGAAAACCGCGGGCAATATCAAAACCCACATAATCCACATCTACCGGCACCGCCCTTCTTTCCTTTTTGTCTATGAGGCAGCATATGCGCACTGATGCAGGCTCGTGAAGTGTCAGCACTTCCTTCAGATACTTCAGTGTATATCCTGTGTCCACAATGTCTTCCACTACTATTATGTGTTTACCCATGATGTCGAGCTCAATATCCTTGGTGATGCTGACCTGGCCTGAAGACTCCATACGGGAACCATAACTTATGAGGCGTACAAAATCTATCTGAAGGGGGCTTACGATATACCTGGCAAGGTCGGCCATAAATATGAAGGCACCCTTGAGAATTCCTATCAGGACAAGCGGACGGTTTTCATAATCCCTGGATATCTGCTGACCCAGTTCGCGTGTACGGGCCTCAATCGTTTCAGGCGACAGCAGTTCCTTTAACTGATCTGTTTTGTTCATAAGATTTAGTTGCCCTCCCTGCAGATTTAAATTTTTCCCGGTCCAGCATAAAAGGTTCACTGCTGAACAGGCACAGGTTAATATCCGGAAAGAAAAAATCAATCATGATTTCATATATCCCTGTGAAAACACGGGCAAAGAGATGGGTCCAAAAGTGGTCGGATTTTCTCCATCATAACAGTCCGGCCTGTGTTGATGATTTTCTTTCTGTCTTGACACTGTAACAATCCAGATTAATTTATCCTTGCACCATATACTACAAAGATGGATCTGGACAAATGCGTCTGACTATCCTGAAATATGTATTTCGCGCATCACAGAAGCGGCTTTTCAGCCTGAGGCAACCGGCCTGCAGCAGAGAGCCGACGATGAGTATTCAACAGCGGAGGAAGCCTTAATATATGCCAATTTACGAATTTAATTGCAGGAAATGCAACAGGAATTTTGAAAAATTTGTATTTTCTTCCAAACAGGAAGGGGCCATGAGGTGCCCTGGGTGCGGTTCTGCTGAAGTGGAGAAAATCATGTCCAGCTTCAGCTGCAGCTCCGGCAGTCAGGCCGACGGCAGGGCCGCAGCCGGGTCGAGTTGCAGTTCAGGCAGATTCGGGTGAGCGTAACAGGAAATCCGGCAGGCTGCCGGATGCATTTCATCAACGGGTTGTTTTTCATGATTTCTGGACCAGACTGCTGATCCGCATGTGCTGGCAGGATGCTGAAGATACAAGGCTTGTGTCCTGTGTTCCGTTTGCCTGACAAAGCGGCAGATGCGCTGCCGCAGGTGAAGGGGGGCCGCAGGATTTGTCATTGTTGTCCGCCCACTGACCTGGCCCTGTATTGATTATAGACATCACGGAAGAATATATACGGATCTATCGCCTCTTTTTTGAGCTCGTCGTATTCTTCGGGGTGCAGGGATACGTAATTGACGGCCTCACCCATGTAAATACATATCCTGTCATAGGTTGTGATAAAATAATTTTGAGGAAGGAGCATGTAATCCCCCAGTATTCCGATACTGTCTCTCAGACTGGATGGTCCTATCAATGGAATGACCAGATAGAATCCGTGGCCTATACCATACAGCCCCATGGTCTGTCCGAAATCGGCTTTCCTGGCCCTTATGTCCCACCATTCCCTAGCCGGGTCGAAAAGGCCTCCCAGACCGAATGTTGTGTTGATGGTCAAGCGGGTCAGTTCTATACCGGCGTCCCGAAACCGGCCCTGAATCAGGCAGTTGGTAAGGCGGATAGGGGTCTGGCTGTTATGAAAGGCCCTGCTGACGGCCTCTCTGAGCTTCCTTGGCAACAAAAAGGAGAGCACTATAGAAGCAGGTTTCAGCGCGTAGTAGTATAGTCTGTCATTGATCTGAAACACAAAACGATTGAAAGGTTCTATCGGATCATGGATAGGCGATATTTCCTCTTCTGCAAAAGGATCTTCTTCCAGATCATCGTCCTTCTCTGCAAAGTCCATGTCAGGAATATTGGCATCTTCCGGCTGTGCCCGATCATGCTGGGGGACTGCAAATGTTCCGACTGTTATGACATTGTCTGCCAGCGCCGCCTGGGACTGCGCGAAAAAGCAAAATGAAGTGAACATTAAAAAAAATAATTTCATATTGTTGTTTCCGACTGCTTCACTGCACTGAAGCTCTTTGTTTTCACCAGTTGCCGGTTGAAGTTGTCAGAACACCATTGCCAGCCGCCGGTTGGCGCTGTTCAGCCGTTCTGCAACGGCGTGGAGCATGGTTTTCAAAAGCTTTATTCCTGCTCCGGGGTGCTTTTCCAGAAGATCATTGAAATCATTTCTGGACAGGATCGCTATAACTGTGTCTTCTGCTGCCGCTACTGTAGCGTTGTGTATGGGATTTTTTGTCTCTGCGGTAGCCACATATTCACCTACAAAAGAACCTGGGCCCAGTATGGACAGGATAAAGTATTTACCCGGGAACTCAGTCTCTTTCTTAACGGCAAGTTTGCCTGAAATAATAAAAGCCATCGAGTCACCGGTTTCACCTTCACGGAACAGCACATCGCCTGCCTTTAATTCCGCGGTCTGAAAATAGGAACAGATTTTCTCTGATTCGGAGGCGTTGCAGTCTACAAAAAAGCCTGTTTTGTTTCTTATGTCACGGCATTCTGTGGATGGCGCATCCAAGGCTGTCATCCCTTTCCCTGCCTCTGTCCGTTTCCGGCTTCCAGTTCGGCCAGCTTTGCCTTCATATCCTGAAGGAGGTGGTCAAACCCGTTGTTCCTGATGATCTGGTTGTAGTTGCTCCTGTAAGTGCTGACGAGGCTTACGTTTTCCACCTTTACATCATAGACCCACCAGGTTCCCTTCTTGAATATAAGGCTGTATGTGACCGGGATATCCTTGGTGCCGGTCCGGATGGTTGTGAATACTCTGGCATAATTGCGCTTGATCAGTTCTTTTTCAAAGATGACCTTTTCATCGGTGTAATTGTCTATCTTTCCTATGTAGGAGGCTTCGATAAGCCTGGCGAAAATCTTAGTGAATTCCGTCTTCTGTTCCGGAGTAGCCTTTTTCCAGTTTACTCCCAGCACCCTTCTGGACATTTCGCCAAAATCGAAGCGCCTGACGATGAGTGTGCTGATCCTGGCACGCCGGTCATCATGACAGATTTCCCTGTCTTTGAGGACATCCATTACAGCATCCACTGTTTCCTGGATTAGTTCCCTGGGGCTTCCGGCGGCACGTGCCTGCGTCTCCGGCAGAGAGAGGAAAAAGGCTGTCAGGAACAAAAATGCGGAGAAAAGATGTATTATTGATAATCTTTTCATTTACTTTTCTTCCTTTTCGAAAATGTATTTACTGACCAGTTCTTCCAGGTCTATCGGAGCCTGAGTTTCGATTATTTCGTCTCCGTTTTCAAGGTAACGATCAGATCCACCCGGCTGCAGGCTGACATATTTGTCACCTATGATCCCAGATGTTCTGATACTGGCGATGACGTCTTCAGAGAGCCTGATATCGTTGTTTATGGCCATAATCACAACAGCTTCATAAGTTTCCTGATCCAGTGAAATCTTTTCCACCTTACCTATTTTGACTCCGGCAATCAGTACATCCGCGTCTTTCTTGAGGCCTGATACGGATGTGAAAGCGGATTTCACCCTGTAGGTATCAGTTGCCAGAAAATCTACATTGCCCAGTTTTATCGCCATATAGGCCAGGCAGGCAAACCCAGCCGCAAAAAAAAGACCCACGGCTATCTCAACATTGAATTTTTTCATGATCTGTCGGTTCCGGAAATATATATGGACCCCATGGTCTCTTCCACGAAGGCCTTTATATAAGGGTTATCGGATAGCTGAAAATCCTCGGGTGAAAGACAGCCCTGGATTTTTTTGTCCGCAATCAGTGCAATATAATCCGCCAGCTTGAAGATTTTAGGAGCGTCATGGCTGACTATGACAGCTGTATATCCGAACTGGGCCTGAGTCCTGTGGAACAGTCTGTATATTTCCTGGCTTCTTTTCACATCAAGACCTGTAGTCGGTTCATCCAGGAAGACTATCCTGGGCTCCAGTACCAAGGCCCTTGCCAGCCCCACCCGTTTCTTCATGCCCCCGCTCAACTGGGCCGGATATTTTTGGTCAACACCATCAAGATCCAGAAGTGACAGTTTTTCCAGGACTTTTTTTCTTATCTGTATCTTCGTCATATGGGTCCGTTCTCTCAGAGGCAGCGCTACATTATCGAAAACCGTGATTGAATCAAAGAGAGCCGCCCCCTGAAAAAGGACTCCAAACTTGGTCCTGGTCTCCTTGAGCTGCTTTTTGTTCATTGCGGCTATGTCGAGTCCGTTGACCAGCACCCTGCCGCAGTCGGCCCTGAGGAGACCCAGCATGTGCTTTATTAACACTGATTTGCCCTGGCCGCTGGCACCTACGATAACAGTAGTTCTGCCTTCTGGAATGGAAAGATCTATTCCATTCAGAACCTTCTGGGTGCCGAATGACTTTTCCACACCTTCCAGGCGGATTATCATTTTTTCTGGTTCCTGAAGGGTCATGGGCTCACAGCATCATGGACGTGATAAGATAATCCCATACCAGGATCGACACGGAAGAAAGCACCACTGCACTTGTGGTGGCCCTGCTCACCCCTTCAGCGCCAAAGCCGCCTGACTTTTCGAGATGGAGAAAGAATCCCTTTGAAGCGCATATCCAGATTATGAGGATTCCGAAGCAAAGTGATTTTACCAGTCCCATGTATATGTCTTTCCATACGACGCTCTTGTACATCCCGTGAAAATAGGAACCTTCATTTACACCCAGGAGATTGACTCCAACCACGAAGCCTCCGAGAATGCCGACTACATCAAAGATGGACGTCAGCAGCGGCAGGCAGATTATACCTGCCAAGAACTTGGGCACCATGAGATACCTGAAGGGATCTATGGCCATGCACTCCAGGGCGTCGATCTGCTCTGAATTCCTCATGATGCCTATTTCCGCACATATTGCCGAACCGGCCCGACCGGTGACCATGAGGGCTGTGAGAACAGGGCCCAGTTCCCGGATCAGGCTGAGACCGACTGCCGAACCCAGAGCGGCTTCGGAACCGAACTGGCTCAGGCTGTAATACCCCTGCAATCCCAGTACCATCCCGGTAAAAGCACCAGTGAATATAATCACGAACACTGATGCCGCTCCTATGAAATGAATCTGCTGCATAATATGACTTAAATTGTATGGTGGTATGAGCAGGTTGCAGATGCAGCGCAGGAGGAAAACCGTCATTCTGCCCATCTGAGCAACAAGCTCGATTATATTGGCACCAAGCTCTTCAAGCCATTTCATTGGATTCACAATATTTCAAGCCTTTTCCGGTCCGGCAGGTACGCTGAACCAGCCGGATCAGGGTTTGAATTCAACCAGCATTCAAGATATTTGATATTAATACATCATATCTCTGTCATTTGTAAGCCTTTTTAAGGTACAGTTTACAGTGAGAGCCTGGATACGGGGACATGCGGTCTCATCAGAAGCCTCCTGATGTACCGGATGAAGCTGATGTATTCCCTCATCCATGCTGTCCATCTCTATAAATGCAATTGATTGCGGGGTCAAATATTGATTCAATCAGGCGGAATGGATGGTGTATCTCTAAACAGATCAGAAAAAATATATGTTTTCGTCCAGTTGACAAGGATAAAAAACAATAAAATGTTTTTTGTGATGATTGCCATATATGCTATAAATCCACCAAGACTCAAGCTCCCACTATCTCCCATAAATATCTTTTCCTGCAAAAAGTTTGACCACCAAAAAGCAAAAGAATTTACTAAAAATTTTTTTGGGGCAGAAAGAATAAAAACTCGCCT
>DTYO01000079.1 GCA_012961845.1 Thermodesulfobacteriaceae bacterium | reverse complement strand
GACAATGCAGCAGATTTGGTGAAATCGCGACCTCTTTGCGGCTTCAAATGCAGAACACTGTTTCGTCGAATTCCCTGTACCTTTCCGGTGCAGTTTTTGATTCACTATATTTCATATGACATGCCGTAATTTATGGCAATTAGTATTTGTTCAGCTTTTGAAACGAATAATCTGGGATCAGACAGTATATCTGACATTTTTCAGGCCCTCTGACCTGGAACGCAAATCATCGTTTCCGGACAGATAGCGGCCAGGGACTCTGCGGCCGACAGAAGGCCCAGGGGATCAGGGGGCCTGCCCGGACTGGATTTGCGGGAGCCGGAGGAACAGGGAGCATCCTTTAAGGATGCTCCCTTTCTGTTTCCGGTCTATTTCAGGGCCTCAAGAGCTGATCGCAGTCTGTTCATACCTTCTTCTATTACGGTCATGTCCGTGGCATAGGAAAAGCGCATGAAGCGGTCATCTCCGAAGGCTATTCCGGGTACTGCCGCAATTCTCGCGGTCTCCAGGAGATAATCGGCCATGTCCAGGGAACCGTTGATATCTATGTCGCCTGCTGATTTACCATAAAAAGAGGATAGGTCGGGAAAGATATAGAAGGCGCCTGCGGGTTCCACGCTGGTTACCCCATCTATGGATTCCAGGGTTTTCGTGATAAAATTTTTCCTCTCCAGAAACGCCTTTTTCATGGTCGTGATACAGTCCTGCGGCCCTGTGAGAGCCGCCACTGCCGCTTTCTGAGCGATAGAGTTGGGATTGGAGGTGCTCTGGCTCTGGATTTTGCTGGCTGCCTTGACGATGCTTTCAGGGCCTGCCATGTAGCCTATTCTCCAGCCGGTCATTGCATAGGTTTTTGAGACCCCGTTTACAACTATCACGTGATCTCTGGCCTCCGGTATGACGGACAGGATATTCTCAGGTTTTTTCCCGTCGAAACGGATTTCATCATAGATGTCGTCAGTGATTACTGCAAAGCCGTGTTCCATGGCCAGCTCTCCTACTGCCTTGAGATCTTCCGGGCTGTAGACGGCTCCAGTGGGGTTTGACGGGCTGTTCAGTATCATGGCCCTGGTTTTGGGGTTGATCAGGGAGCGCAGGGCGGTGATGTCCAGCGAGAAGCCTTTTGCAGGGTCACTGGGCAGAAATACCGCTGTCCCGCCTGCAAGTTCTATTATGGCCGGATAGGATACCCAGTACGGCACAGGGACTATGACCTCGTCTCCAGGGCCGAGAAGGGCCTGGGCAACGTTGAAAAGAACCTGTTTTCCCCCTGTGGAAACCATTATTTCATTCTGAGAGTATCCTGTCTCGTAGTCTCTCATGAGCTTGGCGGCGATTGCCTCTTTCAGTTCTGCAATTCCCCCTACAGGGGTATATTTTGTGAAGCCGTCCCTGATAGCCTGGATTGCCGCTTCCTTTATGTGGTCAGGGGTGTCGAAGTCCGGTTCTCCTGCGGAGAGGTTTACGATATCGATGCCCTGAGCCTTGAGTGACTTGGCCTTGGAATCGATGGCCAGGGTGGGAGAAGGTTTCAGATTTCTGACTCGTTCGGCAAGCAGGATTGTCCAGGACATGTTTTCTCCTTTCATCTGTTGTTCCTTATATTCCAAGAAATATTCCGATTGTTTCCATTCATCTCTGTCATAGAAGACCTTTTTCAGAAAAAGACCATGGGGCGGTGCGGTAACACCTGCACGAGAGCGATCTCCTGAGGCCAGTACGGCGCTGATTTCTTCAGGCCTCCTTGCCCCAATACCTACCTCTACAAGAAAACCGACTATATTCCGGACCATATACCGGAGGAAACCATCAGCGGCAACAGTAAAAATATAATGGATGCCGCCGGAGTAAGGGAAAGCCGGTTTTTCCAGCCTGGCAAGCCTGCAGAAGTAGATGGTCCTGGTGCTCGTTCTGGCGCTGCTGCCGCTGCCCCTGAAGGAGGCGAAGTCATGAGTGCCAAGAAGCCTGAGGGCTGATTTCTGCATGGCTGAATGATCGATTTGACGGTCCAGAATCCAGGCCCTTTTTTCCCAGAGGGGCTGAGGAACAGGGGAACAGATAATCTGATAGCAGTACACCTTTGCCAGGCAGTCCCGTATGGAGTGAAAGCCCTGGGATACAGATTGGCAAGTGATAACGGCAATGTCGGATGGCAGGAGGCTGTTAAGCCCCCGGAAAAAACCTTGTTCGGGTATGCTGGTGCCGGTATTGAAGTGGGCAACCTGAGCCAGGGCATGAACACCGGCGTCAGTCCTGCCGGAAGCAGTCAGGCGGTTTGATTCGCCTGTCATTTTGTGAATGGCGGCCTCCATGATCTCCTGAATGGTGATACGGCCTTTCTGCCTCTGCCAGCCGTGATATCCGGTTCCGTCATACTGGATGGTGAGCTTGATGGTCCGCATTCAACCTTGTTCCGGGAGGATTCACGGATAGAGAGGAACAGTCTCCAGGCCGGTGGCTTCACCAAAGCCGTGCATGATATTCAGATTCTGTACAGCCTGTCCTGATGCCCCCTTTACCAGGTTGTCCAGAGCAGAGACAAGTACGGCTTTCCTGGTTCGCATGTCAACTCTTGCACCTATATCACAGTAATTGCTTCCCCTCACGTGGGAAACATTGGGAAAGGATCCTTCAGGCCGGACGCGAACAAAAGGAGAAGTGCGGTGAAATGATCTGATTGCCTCCAGTATTTCGGAGGTGGTGAAGTCCCCTGTGAGTCCGGCATAGACAGTGGTGAGGATACCCCTGGTCATCGGCACCAGGTGAGGAGTAAAATTGATGACTAGCCGGTGGTCTGCGGCGGCGGAAAGTTCCTGTTCGATTTCGGGAGTATGTCTGTGCACACCGACTTTGTAAGCCATGAAGCCCTCATTTACCTCACAGAACAGTGATCCCATGGAAGGGCTTCTGCCAGCGCCGCTGGCCCCCGACTTTGAGTCGATCACGATTCCGTCTGTAGTGACCATTCCCTTTTTTATGAGCGGGATCAGCGGCAGAATGGCACTTGTGGGATAGCATCCTGGATTTGCCACCAGTCTGGCCCGGGCTATGTCCTGACGGTAGACCTCCGGAAGGCCGTATGCCGCATGAGCAAGGTGTTCGGGGGCAGAGTGGGGCTGATACCATTCCTCATAGGTCTTGTGGTCTCTCAGACGGAAGTCTGCTGAAAGGTCTACTACCCTGATCCCCGAACTGAGGATTTCCGGCACGACAGACATGGCTGTCTGATGGGGCACCGCGGTAAATACCAGGTCGGCTGAACTGCAGATGTCTTCCAGATCGGGAGTTGTGAATTCAAGCCCTTCATAGCCGTGAAGAGATGGAAAAACGTCCACGACAGGGCGTCCTTCATATTTCCTGGAAGTTACCGACACTACTTCGACTTCAGGATGTCCCTGAAGAATCCGAAGTAACTCCACCCCTGTATAGCCGGAGCCCCCTACAATGGCAGTTCGCAACATGATTCCAACCTCCCCCGGGCAAAATTTGATAAATTACAGGTCCAGGTTAATTTTTTAGGTGTCCTTGTTCAAGTAATTTTAATCTGAGGTAGTACATGAAAGGTGTTTTCATCCGATTTTGTCTGTTATAATCCAAGGCAACAGGCATGGTCCTGTCTGTCGGCATTTTCCGGTCTCAAGCAAAATATTTGTTTATTGGCTACGCCGTCAGGCCCTGAACAAAAAAGGAAGGGTTTAAACCCTTCCTTTTTTGAGCATATAAAGGCAATATGGAAAAAATCAGCGTTTGGAGAACTGATATCTCTTTCTTGCACCTGCAAGGCCGTATTTTTTACGCTCCTTCTTCCGTGCATCTCTGGTGAGGAGACCGGCTTTTTTCAACGGAAGCCGCAGGGTTTCGTCATAAAGTTGAAGCGCCCTGGCGATTCCATGCCTGATAGCCTCTGACTGGCCGCTCTTCCCGCCACCCTTGATGGTTGCCATTACATCAAACTTCCCCTGAGTGTTGGTGGCTGCAAAAGGCTGTTCAGCGATCAGCCTTGCGGTTTCAACATCGAAATAATCATCGAACGGTCTGCCGTTTACGCTGATCTTACCAGTCCCCGGAGTCAGCCATACCCGGGCGATGGATGTCTTTCTCTTTCCTGTTGCATAAAAGCGATTATGTTCCATGTGATCAGTTCCTCTAATTGGCCGAAACTTCCAGCTGCTCAGGCATCTGAGCCTGATGGGGATGATCCGGACCTGCATAGATCTTGAGCTTCTTGAGCTGCCTGCGTGCCAGTCTGTTTTTCGGCAGCATGCGTTTTACTGCCAGCCTTATGACTTTTTCAGGATTCTTTTCCAGCATCTCCCTGGCATTCATGCTCTTCATGCCGCCCAGGTAGCCGGAATGCGAGTAATAAATCTTGTCATCCATCTTCCTGCCTGTAAGTTTTACCTTTGCAGCATTGACGACTATGATAAAATCTCCTGTGTCCAGATGCGGAGTGAAATCCGGTCTGTGCTTGCCCCTGAGACGTGAGGCTATCTGTGTAGCCATGCGACCCAGTACCATGTCGCTGGCATCCACTATGTACCATTTGCGGTCTATTTCATTTATGTTAGGTATGGGTGTTGTCATTATCAAGACTCCTGTCTGAACTATCTGTCCTGCATTGCCAGACGGCCTCTTCCCTGAAGTGAAATCAGGGAAAAATAGTGTCTCTCAGGCATGAGAGGCATCAGGATTTCTAAATGAAAAGGAAATAATTGTCAAGGGTAAATATAAGTGATAATGGTGGTAAGCTTTCTGTATTTGTCTCTGTCAGCTGTGGTGGGGGAAAATGGAAGATGATCTGAAGAACCAGTGTCTGAAGGCGATCTATACTTTTTATGATGATTTTGTTGTCGGCATACCGACTGCTTGCGGACCGGGATGCAGCACCTGCTGTACTGTTAATGTCGTAGCTACATCCCTGGAGGGCCGGTATATGCTGAATTCACCGGCAGGTGAAAGGATAACCCGGCTGAAACAGGACCTGTGCAATGCTGCAGACACCACGATATATAGGCCTGCTTCCACTACCAACCAGATTGCCCTGGCATGTCTGGACCAGAGCGCTTTGCCGCCTGATTACAGCGAGCACGGAGACGGAAAGTGCGTCTTTCTGAACAGCGATGGGCTCTGTACGGTATACGAATACCGTCCTTTCGCATGCAGAGCCATGTCGTCCAGGGATGTGTGCCGCCTAGGCGGGGAGGCCGGAATGGACCCGTTCCTGGTCAGCCTTAACCTGGCCCTCTATCAGGTCATAGAGCACCTTGATCATGGAGGGAGTTCGGGCAATCTGATAGACGTCCTGGTGGATCTCATGGGCCCGACCGGGCAAGACCGGAGAAAAACAGAAAAACAGCTGACGGTTTTGAACATGCCTCTTCCCGGTTTCCTCATGGAATCCGAATACTCTGGAAGATTCAGGGCGTTCATACGCCGTCTGGGCAGGTTTAAGGTTGGGGCATCCAGCCTTGGCGAGATCTTGAGGGAGCCGTTTGAGATGGCATCAGGATGATCTGATCAGGCACGCGATACTGAGCAGTACATAGGCAAGTCCCCAAGATGCCAGCAGAATGAACGGAACTTTCCTGTTTGATATCCACGGCAGTGCGGCAAACGTCAGGATTGGTATGAAGGGAAATATGATTCCCGCAAGGAGGGGGGGGGAGTGACGCAGGAGTTCCTGCGTGCCCAGGAAAAACCACGGCCCGGTGATGAGCGTGATGTTTTCATCGGGAAGATCCATGGGGGCCCGCACTACTGCAGCCGTGCATGCTGAACATGCTGCCGCCACAAAAAAGATTCTTTTTTTCAAGATGATACGTCTGGTATGGTACCATACGCCAAGGCCGAACAACAGCGCTGTCAGAATGAAATGAACCAGGTAGACCCGGTTGAGACCATCTTCGGAGACAGCCATGAGAAAGCGGTTCAGGCCCGTGCCTATCCCCGGTATCCCTACAAGAAGATGTTCCGCTATGGTACCGGCTGCCTGCCCCGTACCGTCAAATCTGAGTACATAGCCTGTAAACAGCGTCAGTATGGCTGTGGGAATTGTAAGACTTACAGTCAGCCAGTGGCTTCTGCCCGAATTTCTCCGGGAGATTCGGGGGAGCCGGGCCAGGTTTTTCCAAGAATGGTACAGCAGCAACATGAAAAACAGCTGGCTCGACCAGAAGTGCATGGATCTCCAGAAGGCCCCAAAGGGGAGGACGGCCTCTACGGCAACGCTCGAAAGAAAAGGGGCGGATACTTCATAGTGATAGGCTACTACAAATCCTGAAAAAACAGAGACCAGAAGGGAGGCCGTAACCAGCTCGCCCGATGAGTCGAGTGTCTTGTTCGTCATGGTACAGGCAGGTATGTCATTAGACCATACTACAGAATTTTTCGGGGCAGTTGAACCAGATAGCCTTCACCTTCGATGACCCTGACGGAAAATTTGTTCAGGTTTTTCCTGGCAGGACCCGAGACGCAAGTGCCATTCCACAGGAAGCGGCTCTGGTGGCACGGGCATACAAATATTTTTTCCTTATCATCATAGTTGATTCGGCAGCCGAGGTGTGTGCATGTACGAGATACAGCCACGGGGCCTTCTTCTGTATGAAACAGGGTGAAAGAGGGTTCAACAAGAAATTCACCTGGTTTGAGCAGTTTTCTCAGCCTGACTTCGTGCGGTGGTCGGACCTGTTTCCTGACCACAAAGGAATACAGTGGGTAAAACAGGCCGGCTCCCAGGATCCAGGCGCCTGCTCTTTTCAACAGCTGTCGCCTGTTCATTTGCGGAATAAGGCAAAAAGCAGGGTGAGAATAACACTCAGGACCAGGCAGGTCACTATGGGGAAATAGAAGGTAAAATCTCCCTTTCGTATGACGATGTCTCCGGGAAGTTTTCCGATAAACGGTATCTTGGGTGCAATCGTCATCAGCAGACCTGTCACGGCCATGACTATTCCGATAAAAAAAACGGCTTTTCCAAATTCATGGAGAGGGTTCATGGTGCACGTGTCTCGATATCTTCAGAGCTGTCTGAACTGAGCCTCCTGGCGAGTCTTGCCGCTCTTTTCTGGTAACGCTCGGCTTCACTGAATATGCATCCGCAATATGGCTGCCTGTAAATTTCCATTTCTTTGGAGAGTCTGATACCTTCATCCCAGCCTGTGCGGAAATTGTGGTAGAAAAAATCGATTCCATACAGGGATGCGACGGATCTGCCCGTTTCCAAGATGATATCATGGCGCTGGTAACGGCTGTAGAGCAGGGTAGTAGAAAATATCTTGAATCCCAGTTCCACGGCAGTCTGCGCGGTGGCTTCCAGTCTTATGCGAAAGCAGACTGGGCAGCGTTCGGATGGATCCGTCTTGTTTTTCAGCTCATCCATCCAGTAGTGCAGTCCATAACCGGTACGGTCCCACTGCATGGGAAGTCCTGTGGCTCCGGCTACTGTCTCCATTGCCTCTATTCTGCGTTCATATTCTCTGAAAGGGTGTATGTTCGGATTATGAAAGAAACCGTATGCCTGTATGCCCATGCCACACAGTGCCTTGAGCGGGTAAAGTGTGCACGGCCCGCAGCACGTATGTAGAAGAAGTTTCATATTGCAGAATATTAGATACTAGAAGGTCATGGGTCAAGTAAATGATTGTCAATGCATTCCAGCTTGTCACCGTGGCCTCAGGCAGGTCGACCCCGGACAATTCGGTTTGCGGGCGTGCCGAAGATGCAAAATGTAGGGGGCGCAGACGTACTTTGGTACTTCAAACCCCTGACAATGCAGCATATCTGGTGGAATAGCGAACCCCTTGCGGCTTCACATGCCGAATACTTTTTCGTGGAATTCGTTGCGCCTTTTTGGTGCAGTTTTTGACTCACCATGCTCTAAGTAAAAGGCAAAAAACCTGCTCCTGTTGCTGTTGAGACCCGACATGAAGGTGCTGGTTTTGTTGCGATGCATGCAGTTGATGAACTCTCTAAAAATAGTGTTCG
>DTYO01000078.1 GCA_012961845.1 Thermodesulfobacteriaceae bacterium | reverse complement strand
TACCACAAGTATATAAGCCATAACGAGTCTTCCTCAGTGTCTGTCCATAAACGGCCTTTTTTTCAGATCTCTGCGTCCTTGATGCCCTGCACCTTCAGCAAACCTGCGAGCTGCTTGATCCGGGTTGAAAAACCACATCCCCCCCTCCCGCACTATACACGTCCTCCAGGCAGCAGGAGGCTTACAGTGGTCCCGCCGTTCAGGTTGCCGGTAAAAACCACTTCACCGCCGTGGGCCTTTACCACCCTGTCGACAAATGCCAGTCCGAGGCCTGTTCCCTGGGTCTTTGTAGTAAAAAAGGGTTCCAGTGCCCTTTCCCTGGCCTCCTCACTCATCCCCGCTCCATTGTCCGATATTTCCGCCTTCCACATCCCTCCTGAAAAGGAAGCGCTGATCCAGACATCACCTGTATCCTCACACGCCTCACAGGCATTTCTTATCACGTTCAGAAGTGCGTGAGACAGCAGATCTTCATCCACTCTCACCAGACACTCCTCTTCTGGGACACTGTAATGGAGTCCGACCCCCTTTTCCTCCCATTCAAGTCTATTGCGCTCAACCAGCGTCTTCAGCAGATCGTTGAGATCGATCCTTTTGAAAACCGGCTTTCGCGGCCTGGAGAAATCCAGAAAATCCTGGATCAGCCTGTTGAGTCTCGATATCTCATCTTCCATGTAGTGAATCATGGTAGTCCTGATTTCCATGTCTATCTCAGGCTTCTTCAAGACATCCAGAGCTCCCCTGATAATTCCCAGAGGATTCTTCACTTCATGCGCCACACTGAAGGCGAAATGCCCTACCTCTGCCAGAGCCTTCTGCTGGATCATCTCCTGGTACGTTTCCTCGAGAGCACGCCTGCTCTGCGCAAGAGAAGTCAGCATATGGTTGAATGCCTCTGCAAGCTGCCTGATTTCAGGTATTGCCCCTCCCTCGACCTTTGTACTCAGATCTCCGCGCGCCGCCTGCCTCGCTGCCGCCACAAGGGATCTGAGAGGAGCAATCAGAGATCTCGAAAAAAAGAAAAACACCACCAGCCCCACGGTTCCCAGCCCCATTGCAGCAATGAGATACAGTGCCTGAAGGTGTCTGAGCAGTCGATCAATTCCTTCTGCTGTATAAAATACACGTACCTGTCCCAACATGCGATCCCTGCCAGGAGCATTCATGAACAGGAGAGACTCCTCTTCCTGACTCAGTCTGACCGGAGCAACGGCCTCCCTCCTTAGCTCTTCGGTTCCGGGACCGGTTCTGACCATAATATGTCCCGATCTGTCTTCTATCCATACATCGACTACATCCTTTTCAGACACGAGATTCACGGCAAGACGTTCCAGCATCGCCTGATCTCCCAGCAGGATCCCAAGTTCAGCATTGAGAGCCAGATACCGTGCAAGAAAATTCATGCGCTCTTCAAACCTTGTTCTCAGAAAACCGCCTGCAAAATGGATCCCCACCATGCCGAGCGTGGCCGTAGTGGCAATAACCAGCAGCACCACCCCTGTGAGCAGCCTGTTCTGGAAACTCATGCCTTTCATCGTGCCCTCCGGGTGCGGCGTACAAGTTCCCATGCCCTGTTGTTCCATCCGACATCAAAAGGAGGAGGATAGAGCGCACATCCCCTGCCTGAAAGCCTTTCAGCAGCTATCTCGGCACCGAGGACCCCCACTGCTCTGTAATCTATATTGAAAGAGAGAACCGCCCCCACTTCCAGAAAAAACCTGTTGTATCCCACCGACGCAATTCCCCTGAGCAGGGCCTTTTTCACCAGATGCGCCACCATTGCTTCGGAAATGACAGTGGGATCAGGTATAAAAAGCAGTGTGTCGATATTCCTGTCCGCAGCCAGAAGCACCTTCAACACCTCCTGCCTCTCTGTAACTGTCAGCGGAATCAGCTCAACTCCAGCCTGTACCGCCGCATCGGCGCCCCGGCCTATCCATTCGGCGTTCTCCTCCGGATTATAGAGAACCCCTATCTGCGCCCCGCCGCCTATTTTTTTTCTTATCAGGTTAAATTGATCAGATGCAGGCACCCTCAGATGCACTCCGCATACATGACTGTCGGCAAGCAGATCCTGAGGATCGAGAACCATCAATACCATTCTCTCCGCCGGATTTTTTACGATTGCCCACACCATATGCGCAGCGACAGGCCCGATGGCGACGACCAGACGGAATTTTTTTTCAGAAAGCCTGTGACGCACAAGCTCAGGATTGTCGTCAATATAATAGACAGTGGGCTCAGGCAGAATACCTGAATTGAATCCCTCCATGGCCTGGACAAACGGCCTGGTATGATCGGAAACCACCACGGCTATTCCGTCATCATCACCGGCAGCCGCGGAGACCGGACAGGCAGCGAGACAAATGGCAGCAAGAAAAAATGACACTGCAACCGCAGATCTAGCAAATATGTTTTCTGTTTCTGCCGGCATTCTCCTCCTGCCCCAGGTACGGACAGACACTGAATGATTCTGCTGGTTATTATTCAAGTTCATGCCGAAATTTCTTGATGATCCTAGTAAGCAAGCACGTTTTATACCACAGAACAGGCCCGCAGACATCATGAAAAATATTGCCCGGGAGCATCCATTTGGTTAATCTGACCCGGTCATGAAACCGGATGATCTGCTCCCGTTCGTAAGACGCCCCGCCCGATACCTCGGGAACGAAGTAAACAGCCGTTGCAGGGACTGGGGGGAAGCCGCCCTCAGATCATGCCTGATATTTCCGGATCTCTATGAGATCGGAATGTCCCATCTGGGTCTGCATATTCTTTACGACCTGATCAACAAGATACCGTGGGCCCTGGCTGACCGGGCATACTGCCCTGATACAGACCTGGAAAAACTGATGGTGTCCAGCGGCACACCCTTGTGGGGACTGGAAACCAGGCGGCCGATTGCGGATTTCGATATCCTGGCCGTCACTCTGCCATATGAACTATGCTATTCAAACATCCTCACCATCCTGAGTCTCGGAGGGATTCCTGTCCGGGCCTGTGAACGGAAGGATTCAGACCGGCCTGTCATACTGGGTGGAGGAAGCTGTTCGGTAAATCCCGAGCCGGTGGCAGATTTTTTTGATGCAATACTGGTTGGAGACGGGGAAGAGGCTGTACCAGAAATTCTTGCAGTTGTCCGAGACTGGCGTCAGGCCGCCGCAGGCAAAGACGAACTGCTCGAATTCCTGTCCGGCATACACGGTGTATATGTTCCCGGATTCTACAGGCCGAGGTATACTAAAAACGGCGCATTCGAAGCAATCGAGCCCCTTAAGCACGATCTTGCTGCAACAGTTCACCGCAGAATCATCTCTGACCTCGAACATGCGGTGTTCCCTGAAAAACCGCTGGTTCCAGCGGTCAGGATCGTACACGACCGAGCCGGCATAGAGATAGCCAGGGGATGTACCAGGGGCTGCCGTTTCTGCCAGGCCGGTACTGCCTACAGGCCTGTAAGGGAAAGACGGCCGGGAACAGTCTACTCACTGGTCCGGTCGGTTCTGGAGGAAACCGGATGGGAAGAAATTTCACTGCTTTCCCTGAGCACCGGTGACTACTGTTCCATCCAGTCTCTTCTGGAGATACTGATAGAGAACCTGATGCCTGAAAAGATCTCTGTTTCGCTTCCGTCTCTCCGTGTAGGAACCCTTACCCCTGATATGATCAGGCAGATCCGCAGAATCCGCAAAACCGGTTTTACAATGGCCCCTGAAGCCGGAAGCGAAAGATTGAGACAGGTAATCAACAAGGGCATTGCGGAAGAAGATCTTCTTTCCTCGGCTTCCCTGATCTACAGGCATGGATGGAGCAATATCAAGCTTTATTTCATGATCGGACTGCCCACGGAAACCGAGGACGATGTTCTCGCCATTGCCGGCCTGGCCGGAAAAGTGCTGGAAACCTCCAGAACAGCAGGCACTCGCAGGAAAAAGCAGGTAACAGTGAGTGTGGGAACATTCGTTCCCAAGCCTCATACGCCGTTCCAGTGGGAAGGCCAGATTTCCCTTGATGAATCCAGAGAAAAAATCGGTCTGTTGAAATCCAGACTCAACAGACGCGGAATCAGGTTCAAATGGCATGACCCAGAACATAGCTTCCTGGAGGGAGTCTTTTCAAGAGGCGACAGAAGGCTTTCCAGGGTTCTCTGCCGGGCATGGCAGGCAGGAGCCCGCCTGGATGCATGGACCGATCACCTTGAAACCGGTCTTTACCATGCCGCAGCCTGTGAGGAAGGAATAGATCTCGATTCATACCTCCTGTCCAGAGAACCAGGCTCGCCCCTTCCATGGAGACATATTTCAACAGGCATGACGGAAAAATTCCTGCTCAAGGAACGGAAAAAGTCATTTGAAAGGACCTATACACCGGACTGCAGATACGGGGATTGTGGAGGATGCGGAGTCTGCGACTTCAGTAAGATCCGGCCTCGTATCCACGAAAAGCTTGAAATATCCCGGACTTCACCGGCTCAGGGCAGGGCGGAGGAGCCCCCCGCTCCAGGCACGAAGCCGCCACCGGTCTTTCACTACCACCTGTCGTACACAAAACTGGGAGATGCCCGTTTTGTCGGGCACCTGGACATGGTCCATATATTTCACAGGGCGGCCAGGCGATCCGGACTTCCTGTGGCCTATTCAAAGGGTTATCACCCTCTGCCTCGTTTCTCCTTTGCCCAGCCTCTGCCGCTGGGCACTGAAAGCCTGGCCGAACACCTGGTATGCACGCTCACCAGGCACATGAAACCTGCTGATCTGATGGACTCCATCAACAGAGAACTGCCTGAGGGCATACGCATAACGGCGGCGGAAATCGTCTCAGGAAAAAAGAAGAGACTCGGCCCCGCTGATAAATGCAGATACCTGATCTTTGTTCCGGATCTATCATGTTCTCAGGCCGAAGCGGCGATTCAGGCCCTGGTGGCCGCAAAAGACTGGCCTGTAACCAGATCCAGAAAAACAGGAGAGACAACGGTGGATCTCAAGGCAGGCCTTGATTCCATTATCCTGAAAGATCCGGACCGCTCCGGAGACGGGACCGGATCCGGATGCTGGATAAAATCGACGGTGTCGGCAGCCGGAGGTCAAAACGGCACCACAGTTGAACTGACACTTAACCCACGTTCAGGGTCCTATCTGAAGCCTGTTGAAGTTATTTCTTCCGTATTCAGTCTCGGGGAAACTGCAGCAGCAAAGACAAGGATACTGAAAACCGAGGAATGGTTCACGGAATAAATACAATGCTTTTTATGCCGGTTACATTGCTGGAATCAGCTGACCTTGCAAAGGAATCGTCCACCAGCCCGGTAATATCAGGGTTTTCGAGAAGCCCGAACCGGCACATCTCGTCTGCCAGATACTGGAGTTCTTCAGACACCGGAATATATCTGTCATAGACTATGCTGCGGGCGGGATTGGTCATCACATACTCTACCAGTTGTTCAGGCTGGTTCCAGTAGCGGGAAACAATGCGTGCAGCCTCCTTCTTATTGGCCTGTGCCCATATCCCCGCCCGCACAGCGCCCCATACAAGTAATCTCACCCGTTCCGGGTATTCCCTGATAATTTTCTCCCTGACCACCATGAGGTTGCAGATAAAATCAGGCCATACCTCTTCAGGCCTGAGAATTTCCCTGGCCAAACCAGGCCTGACCGTCTGGGCGGCAAACGGCTCTCCCACCATATATGCATCCAGACTCCCGGCTGCCAGAGCAGATGCCATGTCGGGAGGATTCATCTCAACGATGTCCACGTCGGTCAAGCCGTACTGTTCCTGTAGCCCGAGCAATACGATATTGTGGCCGGAATAGCGCATGGGAACCGCGATTTTCCTCCCCTGCAAACCTCCCGGGCCACTGATTTCAAGATCTTTACGCACCACAAGCGCGCTTTCGCTGCGGTTGCCTATGTAGATCACCTTTACGTCTTCACCCTGCTGTCTCAACAAAACGGAAAGAGGAGCTATCATAAGGGCTGCTTCAATCCGGTCATGTCTGAACGCTTCAGCCATCTCAGCAAACGAGGAGAATTTCACCGCATTGATGCGGAGTCCGTCTCCGGCCATGGTCGCGTAATCGAGAAGCGGGGCAGCGAGGTTGGATATGACCGGCATGTAGCCGAGCCTGACTCTGTTTCTGTCTGAATGATCGATATTCAGCCAGAAATGAAGGACAGATATCAGAACAAGCCAGGAAAGGCCGACGGCAGGGACCAGCCAGCCGGTATACATTTTTTTCACAAATGCCATAAAATACAGCCCCGGACTGCAGAACTGAAGAAAAAATACTGTTGCCCTGCGGACGCATGGAACAGCACAGATAAAATATTTTTCATCCTGCTGTTGTTACTGATCGCTTGTTTTGAGCTAGATGTTGAACACCAAAAAAACAGCAGTCTAAAACAGGTTCATCTGATGGGCCCCAACCCTGTTCACCGGTGCTGTTTGCCTCGCCCCGGGGAAAAGGCATATTTTTCCATAGGCACCGTCGTGGCCTGGACTGATATGTACCTGTCCGTTCCTCATTTTGATGATTCCCTCCCGTATTGTCTCAGCCACATAATCGGACAGCTGCTCTTCACTCTGCCGCAGCAGTATATCTATTTCAGCACCTCCCTCTGCCAGCATACGACGGTATTCCTTTCTTACCTTTCCTGTTATGGTCTTTATGCCGAACGACTCCGCGATTATCTCTTCCAGTGGAACAAGATGGACACAGGGTTTCGCTTTGCCCGGCACAAAACCTTCAGGCCTGTCGGCCAGTTCTTCGACCCTGTGCAGGACACCGACGGTAAGCATCCGGCCGCAGACCGGGCATATCCCCTGGTGCTCCACAGTCTGGTCCGGCCTGAAACATACGCCGCATGCCCTGTGACCATCATAGTGATATTTTCCTTCTTCCGGAAAAAACTCTATGGTTCCTTCAAACCCGCCGGCAGTCCCTTTAATGGCATCCAGGATGGCAGGATATGACATCTCACATGAAAAGATATTGGCCTCTCTTCCAAGTCTTGAAGGCGAATGGGCGTCGGAATTGGAAATGAGTGTAAACCTGTCTAGGGCCGAAAGCCTCCAGTTCATGGGCGGATCGGAAGACAACCCCGTCTCTACGGCATGGATATGCCCTGTCTCCTCCTCAAAGCAATCTTCCAGACTGTCGAATCCGGATTTTGCTCCCAGCACGGAAAACCATGGAGTCCAGATGTGCGCTGGTACCGCCAAACAGTCCGGAGAAACATCCATCACCATCCGGACCAGTTCTTTCACAGGAAAACCGAAGATGGGACGCCCGTCAGACGAAATATTCCCGATAGAGCCCAGACGGACCAGTATCTCCCGGGCTGCTTCAAAATGTGGTGCAAAGATAACGGTATGTATCCTGCGGTTTCTGCCTGACTGGGTGAAGATATTCGAGATTTCAGCAGTCAGCATGAATCTGGTGCCGTCCGGCTCCCCGTGCCGGACATACAGTCCGGGCTCGGCCTCTTCAAGCTCTTTTTCCAGGTAGTCCAGATATACGGGATGGGTGAAATCACCTGTGCCCACTACCATGATCCCCTTTTGGGAGGCTGTCTGCCCGAGGACCTCTGGATTCATGTCACGGCTTGTGGCCCTGCTGAACTGCGAATGAATGTGAAGGTCTGCAACCCAGAAACCCTTGCGCCAGACCAGTCTGCAGCCGTCTACACCCTCATCTGGGAACCCCATCCCTCTACCTTCTGTACAATCTCTCTCATAGCCACGGATGCCCTGCAATCAGGTTTCTCTTTTATGAAAGGCATCTGCTCTCTCACGGCTTTCCTCACCTCGTGATCCATTGGAATGTGGCCCAGGCAGTCAGGCGAAAGTCCCAGGAATTTATTTATCACCCTGTTGATGCCATCACCCACCTGCCCTCCTTCCCTGTCATTTTTCACCAGGTTCAGGATCAGATGAAACCGTTCCCTCTGGTAGTCTCTGTGGAGAACCTTGATCAGGGCATAAGCATCTGTAAGAGATGTTGGATCGGGAGTGAGAACAACTACGTTGTATTGAGCAAATGAATTGAACCACAACACTGCCGAACCGATGCCTGCAGCGGAATCAATGAGCACAAAATGGAAATTTGATGAAATGGAAAGAAGCGCTTCTTCCAGGAGTTCCTGTTCCTCCGGCCCGACACTTACCATTTCCGGCATCCCTGAGCTGGCGGGCAGGACATAAAGGTTGGAAGAAACCTGAACGACTGTTTCCATCGGATCCCCTTCATTCACCAGAATATCCCTGATGCTAGACCGGACGCTGATTCCCATGACAACGTCGATATTTGCGAGACCCATGTCTCCATCGACTATCAGGGTCCTGTAACCCATATCTGCCAGCAGTATACCGAGATTCACAGTTATGCTGGTCTTGCCCACACCACCCTTTCCGCTGCTCAAACAGATAATTGCCGCAGGAAATTCCTCAGGAATCCTGGGCGTTTCCTTGTAAGTGCCTTCCCGTATTTCATTTACCCTTATCATCCAGAAGCGCCTTTCTTTCCTCACGTGACAAGTCAGTGCCCAGACTGTCAACCCGGCTTTCCCGGTAACACACCCGGTTCCTGCCCCGGGATTTGGCAAGAAGAAGATACCTGTCCACGTGCCGTATGAATTCTTCCACTGAAAATGTGTCTCTGGTCCTGTACACCCCAACACCAAAACTCGCAGTGATGATGACATCCCGTCCTTCAAGATTTACCGGAGTAGATCTCAACTCTCTCCTAAGTCTTTCGGCAGTTTTCACCGCCATCTCAAGTCTGGTGCCTGGAAGAATTAAAGCAAACTCTTCTCCTCCGTATCTGCACAGTATATCGATGCGCCGGATACGGTGCTTACAGATACGTGCTACCTCTCTCAATGCCTTGTTGCCGGCTTCATGGCCGTACCTGTCATTTACACGTTTAAAGAAGTCGAGATCTATCATGGCCAGCGCGACAGGAAGCCCTGTACGGCGGGTGCGCTCCATTTCATGGTCGAGTGACTTGATCAGATGGCGGTAGTTGTAGAGCCCGGTAAGCTGGTCGGTCTCAACCAGCTCCAGCAGCCTGTCACGTTCGGCTCTCAGACGTCTAAGTTCGGCTGCCAGACAACAGTTGTCATTGCCCTCCGGACACTCCGGGATATTTACATCTCTACCGTTCATCTGCCTCGTGAACTGATCTCAGGATAATCAGTGAAATATCAAGAACATGTCTGCGGTAATTTTTTAGCGCACTCTACCC
>DTYO01000077.1 GCA_012961845.1 Thermodesulfobacteriaceae bacterium | reverse complement strand
TGATCCAACCAACAGCGCCACATTCTCCATTATTAACCGTTCGCTGAATGGGCGATTTTGGAATACGGCCTCGTCGATTATATCGGAAGCGGACAGATATTGTTCCTGCAAAATACAAATACGTTTGGTGAACTCAGTGTTATATATAACAAGGGTCATTTCAAAATTGAGCCAGAAACTCCTCATATCCAGATTGACCGAACCGATCAGGCAGAAATCATCGTCTACTGTGATGGTCTTGGAATGCAAAAGCCCCCCCTTAAAGGCCATGATTTTCACTCCGGCCCGGATGAGTTCCCCGTATCTGCCCCTGCTCGCGTAATGCACCAGTCTGGAGTCATTTTTTTCGGGAACGATGACAGACTCCCCGCTGTGCAGCTGATTTAAGAGCAGTCAGGATGGGTTTGTCAGGGACGAAATACGGAGTTGTCAGGATGAGTTCCCTGCGTGCAGCATATATCGTGGTAAGCAGCAGATCATGTATGGTCTCTTCCGCAGCCCCAGGGCCAGACGGAACCGGCTGTACCGGGATAGGTCCGGCCTCAGGAACATCCCTGAGTTCCTCTCTCTTCAGCTGTTCTAAATCCTCTCCGCTCTCAACGGCCCCGTCATTCAGAAAGAATGCTGTGATGATTTCCACCACAGGCCCCCGGATTCTGACCATTATATCGACCCATTCGCCGACCTGCCTGTCCTGCTTGAAAAATTTCGGATCAACCAGATTCTGGCTCCCAGTGTAGCCGATACAGCCGTCTATACAGATAATCTTGCGGTGGTTGCGTAGATCTATACGGACAAAAAGAGCCTGGCCAAGGCCTGCAGGCATACATTCCGCTATTTTTTTGCCGGCCTTCTCGAGTTCCCTGCGCTGTCTGCTTCGAAGAAAATCCTTGCTGCCAATTGAATCAAGCAGGATTCTGCACCGGACTCCTCGTTGGCTTGCCCTCACAAGGGCCCGGCACACCAGGTCGGCCTTTCCACCGGCGGTCCAGATATAAAATTCAAGCAAACAACTGATTCTCGCCCTGTCTATATCGCGAATTAGGGAATCGAAGAATTCATCACTGCACTCTATGAGTTTTATGCTGTTTCCAGGCATTGTCGGAATTCGTGTTGCAGTATCAATCTGGCGGTGGATGGGATCACACTCAGGATTGAGAAACCGCCAGCCCGTGAAGGCACGCCTGTTGAGTCCTTCCGCCCAGCTCTGCATAAGGCTCAGATCCACAGACGAACATCGCGCCCTTTTTTCACCGATCCTGTTCTCACCCAAAAGCAGGTAAACAGCCGCCCCCAAAAAGGGCATCAGGACGATAATCGCCAGCCAGGCCAGAGTTACTGAAGGTGCTCTCTTTCTCATGAGAACCCGCATGGAGAGGCCTATTCTAATGGCCGGATCTGCGAGAAAGATGCCTGTAGTAATGATCCAGTATATTTTGTCAATTGCCATGATCGGATGGAGATGATCAAAGGGTGTGGAAATCTTCCCTGAAATCATTGAGAGAAATAATACCATACCTGGTATTCCGTAGAAATAAAACTGCAGCCTTGAAAAATCGGGAAATGCCAGCAGAGCCAATGAGCGTAATCCACGCATGCCGCGTGATACTGCACCGGAGCCGGAACCATCGCATCATCCGTAATCCGGGCGTCCTGAACACCTGCACCCCTTCAGAATCCTCGCCAGGTACGATTCAGCCCGATTGACAGCAATGTCCGGTGAGGGCAAAAAAAAAGGAAACCAGCAATAAAAACTGATTTCCTCTTGTATTTACTGGCGTCCCCGAGGGGATTTGAACCCCTGCTGCCGGCGTGAAAGGCCGGTGTCCTGGGCCTGACTAGACGATGGGGACTCTATTTTTGGTGGGCCGTGCAGGACTCGAACC
>DTYO01000076.1 GCA_012961845.1 Thermodesulfobacteriaceae bacterium | reverse complement strand
TTTAGAGGTGCCCTTATGATGGACATGGTGGAAGAACCAGAGAGCCCTTTACCTGCGCAGTCTGCCTGTTCCGATCTGGAAGACCGGATAGGTTATCATTTCAAGGATCCCCGTCTTTTGATCCAGGCCCTGACTCACAAATCCTATGCCGCGGAACATGGGACCCAGGTCCAGGACAATGAGCGACTGGAATTCCTCGGCGATGCGGTTCTGGAACTCGTAATCAGCAGATGCCTGTATGACCGCCATGGCAGGAAATGTCGTGAAGGCGAACTCACCCGGATGCGTTCTTTCCTGGTGAACGAATCACAGCTTGCATCCCTGGCCCGCCTGCTTGATCTTGGAAGATATCTGCGTCTGGGCAGGGGAGAAGATAAAAACAGGGGGCGTGAGAAACCGTCCATATTGTCCGATGCGTTGGAGGGATTGATCGGCGCCCTGTACCTGGACGGCGGAATCGATGAGGCCTTCCGTATCATAGAAGCACTTTTCGGCAGCCTGCTGGATCAGGCCGTTGAGATAGGAATAGGTCATGATTTCAAGAGTTTGCTTCAGGAGTTGACTCAGAAACGTTTCCATGCTGTTCCGAATTACAGGGTCGAAGCCATAACCGGTCCGGACCACCAGAGGACCTTTGTGATAGCTCTTTATTTCAATGGAGAGGTTCTGGCACGGGGCAAGGGGAAAAGCAAGAAGGAGGCTGAGCAGAAGGCAGCCCGGAAGGCACTGGCAGTATTGCAGAACAGAGACAACTGATATGGAAGCCGACTCGCAGGACTCAGGAAGACA
This sequence comes from Thermodesulfobacteriaceae bacterium, assembly GCA_012961845.1. Taxonomy (GTDB): domain Bacteria; phylum Desulfobacterota; class Dissulfuribacteria; order Dissulfuribacterales; family UBA3076; genus DTYO01. The sequence goes on along the minus strand of DTYO01000076.1, from coordinate 6,591 downwards.
GGTCAATTTTCGTTCAGGTTATGTGGCAATAATAGGGGCGCCCAACGTGGGTAAATCCACTCTGCTTAACGAATTACTGGGAGAAAAGGTCGCTATTACCACTCCAAAGCCTCAGACCACTAGGCGGCAGGTCCGGGGGATTTTGACAGGGAACAACTTTCAGGTGGTCTTTGTAGACACTCCCGGCATCCACAGCTCTCAGGGGCTGCTCAACAAAATGCTGGTGCGCTGGGCAACTCAAGCCCTTGACGATGTAGATGCAGCACTGTTTGTAGTAGATGTGACCCGCAGGCGCAGAAGTCGCGAATTTGCCATACTGGAACTCCTGAAGCGGGTCAGGCTTCCTGTGATACTGGTTCTCAACAAGATTGACCGTGTGGCCAAGGAGACCCTCCTGCCCATCATTGATGAATTCAGGGATATGTATCATTTTGAGGCAGTAGTGCCCGTTTCGGCGCGATACGGAAAAGGTGTAAATCTTGTCCTGGATGAAGTTCTCAGGCTACTGGCGGAAGGGCCCCGGTTTTATGACGGAGCCATCATTACAGACCAGACCACGGAAGAAATTGTTACCGAGCTGATCAGGGAGAAAATTTTCCTGCTGGCTGAACAGGAGATACCATATTCAACGGCTGTAGTCTGTGACCACATAAGGTCTGATCCTGAAAAAAACAGAGTCGATGTCTTTGCTGTTATCTTTGTGGAAAGGGCCTCCCAAAAAGGGATAATTATCGGAAAGGGCGGCCGGTTTATCAAAAAGATCCGGCAGCTGGTGGAAAAGGAGCTGAAACACCTATGGGGCCGGCGGGTGCGTCTTACCTTGTGGGTGAAGGTCCTGAAGAACTGGTCGAAAGATGAGAAAGCCATTTCCCGCCTTGGTCTTACTACTTGAAGGGTGCTCTGATAATCAGGAATTTGTTACGGAACAAGGCGCGCAGGGAAAATAACCGAAGATATTGTGGTGATATTTCGAGGATTATTTCTTTGCGTGCGAAACGGCTGCATGTAGAAGAACAATTTTTACAGAGGCGCCCTGAAATATCCTGGTCTCTCCCTGGGTAGACATCATTCCAGAAAATCCCGGCTCCCGCCCATGTTGCAGTGTCTTGCAAGACGGCTTTTCCGAATCCGGCTTCAGGATCAGGGGCTCTCTGGCTCAGGTCCCGGTGTTTTTTTGTGTTCCGTGCCTGTGCCTACGGTGTGCCGGGCCGCCGGAAACGAAGCAGATGCGCTGCCGTAGAGCCTATCAGGGACAAAGTTGTCCCTCTTTTCGGAATGCTGGAGGCCATTAAAGTCTCTTTCGGCGGAAAAGCCTTTTCTGTTTATATTTATTATACTGAAAATATTAGAAAAAATATTTATGCGCTACGGGCATGTTAATTGCATAAAATCAAAAGCGATCTTTATGGTCGAGATAGGTGAGAGAATAGTGGGTCATTAATGTCCCGTTTTCGAGGAGAAATAAGGGTGGATCATTATCAGCATACAGTCAAGAAACCTGTGAGAGCAGTGGGAATAGGGCTCCACAGCGGAAAAGAGATTTCGCTTACCATAAGCCCGGCACCTGCAGATTCAGGTATCTGTTTCGTACGTTCAGATATCAATCCTACTCGGTTGATTCCTGCAGAAGCAAAACATGTGGTTGATACCCGGTTTGCCACCACGATCGGTACAGAGAATGGTACTATTGCCACTATAGAGCACCTCATGGCGGCTCTTTTCGGGGCTGGAATAGATAATGCGCTCATAGATGTCCACGGACCGGAAGTTCCTGCAATGGATGGCAGCGCAGCTCCGTTTTTGAGGCTCCTTGAAAATGCGGGCAGGCAAAAACAGAACAGTTCCAGGAAGTATGTCAAGATACTGGAACCTGTCTCTGTTTCCAGGGACGGCAAGTCTCTGGCCATCCAGCCGGACAACCGCTTCCATGTATCTTTTGAAATAGAATTTGATCATCCCCTGATTGCCAGGCAGCGCTTCAGCAGCAAGGTGACCCCCCGGATGTTCTCTCGGCGGATAGGCAGGGCCCGGACGTTTGGGTTTCTCAAGGAAGTGGAAATGTTGAAGAAAAATGGACTTGCTCTGGGCGGATCCTTGGATAATGCTGTGGTGATCGGGGATACAGACGTGGTAAATGACGGCGGTCTGCGTTTTTCAGACGAGTTTGTGCGTCACAAGGTCCTGGATCTCATAGGGGATCTCTATCTGCTGGGGGCTCCTGTCCTGGGCAGGGTCAAGGCATTTAAAAGCGGACATTTCCTGCATCATCTGCTGGTTCAGGAACTACTCAGCCGGCCATACGCTTGGGAGGTGGTCGAAAGTACGGGGACATGGCGTGTACCGGCATGGGGCGGCAGTCATGAAAGGAGGGTCATGCCTGCGGCAGTCAATGCCTGATTCCATTTACAGTGTCCGCTTATATCAAGGAGGTACCCTCCTGCACGGAGAGAAAGTCTGTATGCGGGAGGGTTTTTTTTGTGGCCAGGTTCAGAGAGTGTCCATAGATGGGCATCTAAAAAAGTTTCCGGACAAGATACTACGGAATTGTGGAACGGTCCGGCATGAGCGCCCCGTAAGGGGTATAGATGCAGTCTTCGAGTTCAAGGCCTGGAGTGACTTCACTGCCATCCCAGATCACGCTGCGCCTGAGTCGGACTCCTTTACCGATACGGACCCTGTTTCCAATGACCGCCCATTCTTCCCAGACAAGGCTGCCGTGAATCCTGCCTCCTGATCCCATCATGCACTTCTGTTCCATGCCGCGCATCAGTCCGGCATGTGCTGCTAGGTATCCCCGTGGCGTTCCTATGTCTTCCCAGATGTATTCCTCAACCAGATCAGAGGCCATGCAGCAGCCGATTATGCCGTTGTTTTTTATAACGTCCGTAAGTGATTCAATCAGGGAAATGGGCCTGTCTTCCGGCAGCGTTTTCATGAATGCCGGTCCAAGAACTGAAATACCGGTAAAGGCAACGGCATCAGGGCCGCGGACGCCGAATCCTATGATCCTGCCGTGGCGGATTTCTACATTGTTCCAAGGCTCCCGCTTGTGGCAAAAGAGGGTCGCTTCTGCCTGTCCTGCCGAATGAGTTTCCAGCAGCAGGGCGGGATTGAGGTCTGTTACAATGTCTCCGTTTATGACCAGTACCGGCTCTGAACCGGAGAATTCACCGGAAGCATTTCCCAGGGCGCCGCCGGTACCCAGGAGGATAGGTTCCTCCAGTGCCACAAGGTCCGCAGTGCCTTCATAGGACTCGACTGCATGTAGCAATGTCCGGGCAAGGTGGAAGCAGTTGACCACGATTTTCGTAAAGCCGGCCTGTTCAAGTTGGCGGACGATCCTGAAAATGGAAGGGGTATTCAATACAGGAAACAGCGGTTTGGGCAGGTGATGGGTGAGGGGCCTCAGGCGTGTCCCAAGGCCTGCTGCGAGGATCATGGCCTGCATGACGGATAATTTACGGAATTAATTGCTGCCGGGCACGCCCTCGGCCCTGTGTCTGCATGCCCCTGGAGTCATCAAGTATTCTGGTAGATCGCCCTGCGTCGAGTCACGTTTTTACTTCTGATTATGGCTGGCCGCAGTTTCCCGGCCTTTTTCATCCACATCTATGGCTGACTTTTCGTGGTTTTTTTCTGACTCCAAGTCCGACAGACCGGATTTAAACGCCCTTAGGCCTTTCCCCAGGCCGGCACCGATTTCAGGCAGCTTTTTGCCTCCAAAGACAAAAAAGGCAATGAGTAGAATTATGATCAGTTCCTGTGTGCCGAGACCAAACATGGAAAGCCTCCTGGTAATTCAACATGTTACTGTTTACCGGGTGCCTCTGAAAAATGGTCTTTTGTCCCATTACGGAACAAAATTCCTGATTTTCAGTGGTGCCCTACTGTGAGCCATAACTGTGCAGCCCGGAGAGCAGAAAATTAACTCCAAAATATGTAAATATTACTGAAACAAATCCGATTATTGACAGAAATGCGATCTTTCGCCCTGCCCAGCCTCTGACAAACCGGGCATGGAGGGCAGTTGCATATACGAACCACGTGATGAGTGACCAGGTTTCCTTGGGATCCCAGCTCCAGTAGGTACCCCATGCCTCATTGGCCCATACGGCTCCGGTTATTATGCCTATGCTGAGCCACAGAAAGCCGAAGATGATGGTCTGGTGCACCAGCTCATCCAGGAGTTTCTTTTCCGGCAGGCCTCCGAGGATGCCCTGCCCACCGCGTGAATCGTCCTTTTTCAAGAGGTACATGATTCCGAGTCCGCAGGCAATAGCAAAGGATGCATAGCCAAGGAAACATGTAACCACATGGGCGATTAGCCAGTTGCTTTGAAGGGCTGGAATGAGCGGCTGAATCTTGTCTTCGGTGCCGAAGGAGGCATATGCCATGGAAAATGTTGCAAATGGTGCGGCAAATGCTCCTATTTCCCTGCGCCTGATTTTCCACTCGATGAACAGATAGACCAGCACCGTGACCCAGGAAAAAAATACGAGAGATTCGTAGAGGTTGGAGAGCGGAGCGTGACCATAACCCATGCGGTGGGATTCGATCCATCTGAGTGCTATGCCTGAGGTCTGTATGGCGAATCCTGCGTAAGTAGCTAGGGTGGCGAGCAGGCCTACTTTCTGAACACGGAAAACCCAGTGAATGAGATAAAGGGCCGCGGCACCCAGATATACAAAAGTGACCAAACTTAAGAGATAAGAGCTGGAAAAAGTCATCACTTCACTCCCAGGACTGATTCTATGGCTTGTTCGGTTTTATGGAATTCTTTTTCAAAATGAATCTTATTCTTGTTGGTCTGGCCGGCCAGAATGACAATCGTATTACCGTCTTTTTCGCCTATCCATAGCCATTTCGTCTGGTGAGGCACCCAGAATACTATTCCAAAACCGAAAATGAGAAGAGTGCAACCGAGCCAGACTATCCACACACCAGGGTCCTTTTTCACCTGAAGTCCAGTCATATAGCTCTGGCTGGCACCTATGAGAGAAATACTGAACTGCTCGTCGTCCTGGGTATAGATCTTTTCGTTGCCCTTGAGCAGCCACAAGGCCCTTGTTTTTCCTTCTGAGTCGGCCAGCCAGATCCTGGCTGCCGGAACACCGTTGAAGCTGGGCAGATACTGCATCAGGCCGAGGGTCAGCCGGGCTGCGGGCCAGGAGATTCTCTGAAAGGCAGACAGAACTATGTCTTCTCTGGTTCCATCCTTCCTGTGGAAACGCACGGTGACCTGTGGAACAGCCTGATAGCTGGACTGGTAGAAGCTGATCCCCTTGTATTCCAGTGGATCGTTGACCACTATGGATTTCTTAAGGACCTCGTTCCCTCCCTCAAGGACTGCAAGATCCGATTTGAATTCCCTGGGCGCACCTGTGTCGTAGAAAGATACACTGAACTTGTCACACCGTATGGAAAAACCCAAGGGAATCTGTTTGCTGCGTGAGGCATCCACGATATGATCGGTGCTTTCACCTTCCAAGAGCATGATGTTGCCCTTGAATCCTGCAAATGATCCTGTCAGGGCGCCTGCGAAGATCACCAGGATACTGCTGTGAAGGATATAGAGCCCCCAGTGACTCCATTTGCCCTTTTCGGCAAGAAACAGCCTGCCTCCGTCGACTTGGCTCTCTGGGAGTCTTGTTTTACCTGCCTCCAGGAGCGGCTTGATGGCAGAGGCATCTACTTTGCCCCTGGTTTTCCACTCGTGCCTGAACGGCATCTTCCGGAGGCGGTGGGAAGTCAGGGAAAGATTGTCCTTTCTCAAAAGTCTGAGGGTGAAGGGAAGGCGTTTCACGGTGCAGACAATGAGATTCAGACTGAATAGACCCAGAAGACCGAGATACCACCAGGCGTGGTACATGTCGTTGAGCTGAAGGACCCTTATGATCTGAAAAAAAGTATGGCTGAACTGATCCTTGTAAAAGTCCAGAGGCTGGCCCTGGGGGATGATGGTCCCTGCTATGGATGTGACTGCCAGGGTGATCAACAGGAAAACCGCAAGACGTACCGAAGAAAAGAAAGCCCAGACCGGGTTTGTATTTTTAGATGAGGATGGTTTCATAAGGTTTGTATCGAGTCAGGAACCAGTCCGTCAGTGCTGCGGAACCAGAACCGTTTTCAGGAATTGTTACCAGTGGATGACGTTTCAGATTTTTGATCTTTTTCGTCTCCTTCCTCAAGCTGTTCGCTCTCCTTGATAGATTTCTTGAAGTTACTGATTCCCTTGCCCAGTCCTTCTCCAATTTTCGGGAGTTTGCCGGCCCCGAAAACGATCAGAATGATGACTAGAATTATCAGTAACTCAGGCATCCCCAACCCGAACATCCCTTTTGCTCCCTTGCTGAACAGTGTCGATCTGCTGGTGAAGCAGATTATAAGCGACCAATTTACAGGCCACCGGTTGCAATGTCAATGCATGTGTCGCGAGTGTCGCGAGCACATAAATTGTCCGGTTATTTAGCACATGGTTTGTCCGGTCGAATTGGGATACCAGGAGGTGTTTCCTATGAGACGGACGGAAGTGTTACAGGAGATCCGGATAATGAAATTTGAAGAACTACCTTCTGTGTCAATGTAAGTGAG
>DTYO01000075.1 GCA_012961845.1 Thermodesulfobacteriaceae bacterium | reverse complement strand
CAGGTTTCTGCAACTGCTGATACATTATTTCATGTGAGACTGCCCAATGCGTGCTTGACCCATGTACCTGTAAAAATTGCTGATTTGGTTAAGAACCATTTATATTCATCTAAGGAGGAAAAATTATGACATGTGAATACTTACGGACCTGTATCTGCCTGATGCTCATACTTTCAGTAGCGGTAATGGTTTCATCATGCAGGGACAAGCAGACTCAGGAACGGAAGACCGAAAAAACCGCACCAGCTGAGACGGATCCTCATGGTCAGGATTCATTTCATGGGGGGCCGAAGGGCTCCATTCCAGCAGGGTCCGGGGGAAGCCTAGGGGCCAGGGGGCTCAAGGAAGACATCACTGTGGAAAAGGCCCCTGGGAATAATGCCTATGCGATTGCGGAAGTTTTTGAGAAACGGACAGATCTCAACGGTTCCAGAGTGGTTGTACGAGGGAAGGTGGTCAAGATATCAAAAAATATCATGGGAAGGAACTGGATTCATCTTCAGGACGGCTCAGGTGAACTGGATAAGGAGAATTACGATCTTGTTGTTACTTCCCAGGCCGCGCCTTCCGTGGGAGATGTGATAACCATAACCGGGACTGTACATGCAGATAAAGATTTTGGAGCCGGCTACAGGTACGATGTAATAATAGAAGAAGCAGAGGTAACAGAGTAAATCTGCTGTGTACGGTCACCAGCCCTGTATTCAGGATATGCCTGTGGAAAGTCAGGCGGTGGTCCGGAACTACCTGCTCGCAATATCATTTGAGTTTACTCAGGGACTGTATGGGCGATGTCTGGAGACAGGCGCAGAACAAAAAGATTTCTTGACCGGGAACCGCTGACAGTAAAGCCCTTCTCCGGGCTGAAACAGGCCTTGGACAGGTCCGGTAAGTGGAATATGATAAGAAGGCCCGGCAGGAAGTTCCAGAACGGATCCAGTACTGCAGGCGGGGTTTGGCAGGGGCACTCCCGTGGCGATGAAAGCGAAGAGGCTGTTTTCCTGAGGGCTGTAGCAGATGTAGTCCCCCTGGAGCGGGGAAGGAACGGTGATACTCCGGCAGCTCCTTCGACGGCAGGAGTTGTGGCGCCAGTGGGAGAAGACGACATGTCAAAAGGTCTCAGGGAGCTGCAGGAGATTATTAACGGTAACAGGCTGCTTCCCGTTCATAATACGCCTGAGTACGTGGAGGATTTCAGGCCCAGAACGGATCCCTGTCTAGCTGCCAGACTCCGCAGGGGCGATTTTGCCGTTCAGGCATATTGCGAACTCCATGGACTGACCAGTTTCGAAGCCTTGGAAGTATGTGATGAATTTATGTCGGAGTCGCTTGCGGAAGGTCGAAAGTGTATCGCATTTATCCACGGCAGAGGACTTTCGTCTGCCAGGGAACCTGTTCTCAAAGGCAGCGTCATAAAATGGATAACAAGGGGGCCATTCCGCAGGTTTATACTTTCCTTCAGCAGTGCGCCGATATGGGACGGAGGTGCGGGTGTCACCTATGTGCTGCTCAGCCGCAGGCCTGTCAAGAGGAAAAGACGGGGAATGTAGCTGATCACAGCTCACCTTGAAAAAATATGAGATTACCCCGGCCTGCAGCAGATTCAAGGCTGTAGGCATGTCGGTGTGCTGCCTGTTTTCAAATGCCTGTCGATGTACCGGACACAGCCCGCGGTAATCTCATACGGGGAAAGGGACGGCCTGAATCACGTGGACCGGATGCAGCGATGAACAACAAAAAAAACGGGAAGAATGCACCTGGACCGGATGGAAGGCCTGGGATTCTGGTGGTGGTGGAAGGGATTGACGGAACAGGCAAGACCACTCTGGCCAGAAATCTCTATGCTACCCTGAGGGACATGGGGCATGAAGCCATTTTTACCTGCGAGCCCACAGACGGTAAGTGGGGCCGGCTGCTTCGCAGTAGCTTTAGTGCCGCAGAGAGACTGTCTCCTAGCGAGGAGCTTGATCTGTTTATCAGGGACAGGCAGGATCATGTGGAACGGGTTCTGTCTCCAGCACTGAGCAGAAGGTGTTATGTGATATGTGACCGTTATTATTTTTCTACAATGGCTTACCAGGGCGCTAGGGGGCTGGATCCCCGGGAGATCAGGTCGGCTAATGAGGCCTTTGCCCCGGTGCCGGATCTGGTGCTGCTGATGGATCTGGATCCCGAACTCGCCTTGAAGCGCATCATCGAAGAGCGCGGGGACAGGCCCAACAATTTCGAACAGCTCGCCGTTCTCAAAAAAGTGGATGCTATATTCGTTTCTCTGTCAGATCCTTTCATCGTCCGCCTCGATGCCACCCTTTCACCTGAAGAACTGCTGAAACTGTCTCTTGAGCTGGTCCTGAAAACAGGAGGTAAGGAAGGAGAGCGGAATGTGTGAAGAGAAAAAAAGTGTGCCTGTTACGCCTGATTTCTGGCGGGATTATGCTTCGGGTCTATCCAGTGGTGTGAAGTCCAGGAGGGCGCTCAGGGGGGAATGCTGGGACAGGGCGGCCGACACATATGATGATCTGGAGGCATGTGATGACTATATGCACCAGGTCAATTCAGTCGTGGCAACTCTTGAGGAAAGAGGGGCGCTTGCGCCGGGAATTTCTGTTATGGACATCGCCTGCGGTACCGGCACCTATGCGGTGCGCATGGCGCCTCGATGCAGGGACGTGGTCTGCCTTGATATCTCTTCAAAGATGCTGGCCAGGCTGGAGGAAAAGAAGAAAAAGGCCGGTCTTGAAAATATTCATATCGTACATTCGGATTGGGCGGATTACAGGCCTGACATGAGATTTGATCTTGTATTTGTCTCCATGACACCTGTCCTGGGTTCAATGGACAATATCGATCGGATCTTGGAGGTGTCCCGGCGTTTCGTGGCAATAGTGGCCTGGGCAGGGGTCAAGGAAAACAGTCTTTTCAACTCGGTTTACGAGGATCTGATGGGGGAGCCGCCCAGTCACTTTCAGAGGGACATAATAGTTCCGTTCAACTACATCTATGCCCGGGGCATGGCGCCTGATCTCCGTTTTTTTCACGGTTGCTGGGAACGTACCAGGACTTCTGAGAAACAGGCGGAGAACATGATATGGCAGCTTGAGCTCACCAGAAGGCTGACAGATGGTGAAAAAGACTTTGTCAGGAGAAAACTGGCGGGCCTGTCCACAAACGGAATGATCACTGTCAAAACCCGGGTAAGAATCGGTTTCATGTTGGTGGATAAGGATTTGGGCACCGGGCCTTGCTGAGCAGTATCCCGGGCCCCCTCGCACATGCCGGCAAACTGCCCTGGGAACAGCTGACGCCGTGCGGCAACGGATTTCCCGGGCCGGAGCAGCATGTGATGCAGTGGATACGGTCACTTTTTACTTTGCAATCATCGACCGGAGAACGTCCACCGCATTTTCTGCCTGGTCTGCCGATTTGCCCACGAGTTCGATCAATCTTATAAAATAATATATTGATGCGGCATCCTGCTCCAAGGCAAAGGTCTGTTTTTTCAGCTCATGTTCCATGACATCTGCTTCATGTTCCAGTGTGCGGAGATTCCTGATGCTGTCCTTTACATGGATACGTACATCCTCATCTCCTGTTTGGAAATAAGTCCTTGCGGCATGAATGATGGTAGGGAGCTTTTTGCTTATTTCAAGGCTTTTGTTCAGGATCCTATCAATGCCTTCCCGGATTTTTTCAGGTATACGGGTTTTTCTGTATGTGATCCACTCCAGCATGTCTTCTGCAGTATCTGCGATTCCGTCCTGTTCATTCAGGTATAAAAAGAGTTCGAATTTGTCGATGGGCATGATAATACCCCTAGGTAGGTGGGCCCTGACATTCCGTTTGATCATGTCTGCCGCCTGTTCAAGTTCTCCCACCTGACCGACGTATTTTGTGAACAGTTCATCCTGATCGTCAAAATATGCCTTGACGGCGAGGGCTGCCTGGGCCAGACAGTCGTGTACATGGTTAGCATGATTTTCAAGGCATTCCAGGGGTTCGCGGTGGCCTCCTTCTGGGGCGGGGCAAGGTCCTCCTTTTGCCGGAGCCTGTTTTGTCTCTTGGACAGGAACGTATTCATCTGTATGCCGTACCAAGCGGCCCTCAACAAGAAAGATGATGTCTTCAGCGATATTGGTGGCAAGGTCGGCTATCCTCTCTATGTTGATGGCCAGAATGATGTGATAGACGCCGGGCCGCACCTCCGATCTGCTGGTGGCCATCGTATCGATTTCCTGGTTGACTACCGATATATACAGATCGTCGACTTCCTTGTCCCTGGCCCTGACTTCTTCGGCCATTTTTGCACCTCCATAAACAAAAGCGTTTATACTGTCTCCAAGCATGCTGACCGCTATGGCGGCCATTTCGTTGAGGCCCAATATGGATACCGGAATCTTGTCGGTTTTTTCTATGAGCCCTGTTACCTGTTCGGCAATGTTGACAGCATGATCTCCTACTCTTTCTAGCTGTTCCCCTATGAGCATGGCAGAAGTCAGGAAGCGGAAATCTGCAGCCATGGGCTGCTGAAGTGCCAGTGTTTTCAGAATAAGGCTGTTAATCCGGACATCCAGGGTATCTATCTCTTCATCTTTTTCGATAACCCTCTGGGCGAGTTGCAGATCCTGCCTCTGGTATGCAAGTATGGAAGTACGTACTGCCTCTTCCACCATTTTCGACATCTGTAAAAGCATGTTTTTGATTTCTGCTATTGTCCGGCCTATGCGAGTACCCATTGTTGCCTCCCCGGAGATCTGTCATTGGCTAGTATTATGTTGGTGATTAAAAAGAGTCTAGTCCGAATGCAAAAGGAATGTGCTCTATCGATGGACGCATGTCTTTATGAAACCTGACGGCTATCACATCAAAACGTGTTTCCTTGTCCTGCCATTTCTGTGCCTGCAGATACCACTGGGCAACCCGTATGATCTGTCTCTGCTTGGAAACGGTTACAGCTTCCTGAGGCAGCCCGTATCTGGTGCTGATCCTGGCCTTGACTTCTACAAAGACGAGCTGGTTTTTTGAGGCAATCAGGTCGATTTCACCGCAACTTACACGGTAATTTTTTTCGAGAATTCTGTAACCCTTCTGCCTCAAAAAATCCTCTGCCAGTTTTTCGGCTTTTCCGCCGAGCTTCCGATTCCATCTGTTAGTCAAATGATCATACCCCTTGTAACATCCACGGACAGGACAGCCTGATCCCACAGAAATCTAAGTATAATGTACAAAAAATTCCAAATGTCAACGTAAAGTTTTGCAGGTGTCTGCAGGGTGAGGAATATTCCTGTAGTCCGTTGAAAAAACCGACTGAAACTGCTGCAGACAGGCAATAATCCCGGATAATATGGATCAGCAGGCAAATAGAGTATTTATATTGTTCCCTAAGAGGTGTATCCAGGGTCTGAAGTGGTCCATTAAAATCGGAAATGGGCAGGAACGGCCTCTGAGGCATTGAGTTGAACATCGGGTAATCGATCATTCAGTATAGTGACTCTATACGATATTCAGCATAAATCTTATATTATCTAGTAAGATCAGATTGTTATCCTTAAGGAGGTCTTGCTATGAAAATACCGGCCATATCTCTTCTGGAATTG
>DTYO01000074.1 GCA_012961845.1 Thermodesulfobacteriaceae bacterium | reverse complement strand
TTTTGATGCGAATAATATGGGTTAATTGAGTAAGGCCTTTTTGTGGATAGACTGGGGATTTATTGTCTTGAGTCATCAATCCTGGGACTTGAACAAGAGATCAGGGAAATCACAATATGAAGACACGGTTGATACATCTCATCAATCCAAAGGCCGATTCCTTCACTACCAGACCAATTTTTTTGAGCAAGGCTCTTTATTCTCCTCTGGCTGGCCTGCTTGCCGTTGCCGCTACCATACCAGAGGACAGATACGAGGTGATATTGACCGATGAAAATATCGAACCTATAGATTTCGCTTTAAAGGCGGATCTGGTCGGCATCTCTGCCATGACATCCTATGTCCTCAGAGGCTATGAAATTGCAGACAAGTTCAGGAGCAGGGGGATCCCTGTAATCATGGGAGGGGTCCATCCCAGTTTCATGCCTTCAGAAGCTCTGGAACATGCAGATGCAGTGGTGGTGGGCGAGGTCGAACCAGTCATGCCAAAGATCTTGGACGACTTGGAATCCGGGAGTCTGAAAGGTATTTATAAGTCGGAACAAAGGCATTCAATGGATGAGATGTCAATTCCCCGGTATGATCTGGTAAAAAAAAGCAAATATCTCAACAGCACGTTTATCCAGACTTCAAGAGGTTGTCATCACGGCTGCACATTCTGCGCTGAGCAGCTTCTGAACGGGCTCAGAATCAGGCACCGGCCAGTAGATGAAGTCATTCGTGAGATAGACATGTGCGGGGAATGCCATGTATCCCTCAACGATGCGGATTTTTTCGGCCATGCGAAACGTGCCAAGGCAATCATGCAGCAACTTAAGGGACGCGGGATAAAGTGGCAGGCCGGGGTAAACAGCAGGGTGGCCAACAATGACGAACTCCTGGAACTGGCGGCAGAGAGCGGGTGCTACATGCTGAGTATCGGTTTTGAATCCATTTCCAGGAATACTCTCAAGAGTGTCCACAAGCATGTCAACAGGCCTGAAACATTCCATGCACTGGTGGAAAAGATCCATAGTTACGGCATCCTCGTGTTCGGACTGTTCATGTTCGGTTTTGACGGAGATGATCCGTCGGTTTTTGAAGAAACCACCAGATTCAATATAGAGGCCGACTATGATGCCTGTGCATATTCGGTCCTTACCCCGTATCCGGGCACTCTCCTGTGGTACGACATGCTCAATCATAACAGGGTGGTGTGTTATGACTGGAACAAGTATGACCAGGGCCACATCGTCTACAGACCGACCAATATGGATCCTCAGGTACTCAGAGACGGTCACATGATGGCCTATAAAAGATTCTATTCGTTGGGATCAATAGCCCGGAGGTTTCCTTACAATTCGTCCAGAAGCAGGCTGCACTGGTGTGTTTACAATTACTTTTTCAGAAAGGGAGAAGTCACCGGCAGGACCATCAAAAATGCCATAGCCAGTCCTACCGAAGTTCCATGTCATATGGCTGTCCCGCCCATCATGCCTGTCAACCGGGAAATGAGGGAACTGGTGCTTTCTGGAAATCATTATTAGGGTGGTTTCCGGAAATTGATTGTTGGAGTTGTTCGAACTGAGTGAAAAAATCCGGTCTGAATATCCGAACGTGTCTCTGTGTTTGTTTTTTTCAGATAGCGTGATCGGTGAACGAAGAGATCCGGAGGCCCATTTCAGAATGGGCTCCCGGAAATAATTTTCCGTGATAATTCCGGTCTGTTTCAACCTGGATCATTCGCTTCAAAAGCCAAATAAATAGTAATTGACTTTAATTACAGTAGGTTACATAAAACATGGTGGGTCAAGTAATGCACCGAAAAGGTGCTACGAATTCAGTGAAAAAGTGTTCAGCATTTGAAGCCTCAAGGGTTTACGACTTCACCAAATATGCTGCATTGTCAGGGGGTTGAAGTACCAAAGTACGTCTGTATCCTCTCCGCTTTACATCTTCGGCAAACTCGCGAACCGAATTAACCGGGTTCAAGCGCTATGTTTCCCGGGAGAGGGCTTCCGCGGTGTCATCAGGTGTCTGTCCCTTCGGATATGATCCGAGCCATTCAAGGAAGGTGCAGCCTTCCCTGATGGCTCTTATGCCGTCCTTCACGGTATGATCTTCCATATGCCCGGCTATGTCTACGTAGAACAGATATCTCCATGGTTCGTTCTTGACCGGTCTTGATTGAATTTTTGTGAGATTGACACCGCGTCTGGCAAGAGGCTCAAGCAGCTTGAACAGGGAACCTGGCTTGTCTTCAAGGCTCAGAAGCAGGCTGGTCTTGTCATTTCCGCTGGGTCTGGGGCACCTGTGCCCTAACACGAGGAAACGGGTGGTGTTGCCTGCGAAATCCTCTATGTGGTTTTCTACAGTCTTCAGATTGTATGTTCTTGCTGCAAGTGGACTTGCAATGGCGGCTACCGAAGGATCAACCGCTGCCCACCTGGCAGCCTGGGCAGTGCTTACCACCTCTTCAGTAGGTACCGCCCGAAGGTTTTTCTGAAGCCATATTCTGCACTGGGCCAAGGCATGCGGATGAGACATTATCCTGCGGATCTGGTCTATGCTTCCACTCTGGCTTATGAGATCATGGGAAATGGGCAGGTAGATTTCACCACATACCTTTACCTTGAATTCACACAATCCGTCTAGAGCTAGGGCCACTGTTCCCTCTACTGAGTTTTCAATAGGGATCACACCATAGTCTGTACGCCTGCGTTCTACTTCTTCAAACACCTCGGTAATGTTGTTTCTGGGGACGAAATCAGGTGCATGTCCGAAAAACCTAGCGGCAGCAAGGTGAGTGAACGTGGTTTCCGGACCGAGATAGGCGATCCTGGCGGGGCGTTGGGCGTTTCTGCAGGCAGAGATGATTTCCCCGAAGATCACCCTCAATCCCTCGGGAGGAAAACGGTCTTTGTTCAATTCAAGTATATGCCGGATGACTTCTCTTTCACGGGTGATATCCAGCGGCTGCTGGCTTGCCCTTGCCTTGGTCTTTCCTATTTCCTCGGCTATCGACAGGCGTTCCTGGAGCAGACGGACAAGCCTAGCGTCGGTCTGGTCTATTTTTTCTCTAAGCTGCTTCAGCTTCTGATACTGCTTTTCATCTATCATCTGCATGGTGTCAGCAATTCCTTTATGGAAACGAGTTCCTGTCTGATCTCATGAAGAAGTTTCTGGCTTCTGCCTCCGGCCTGGGACACACCAAAGGATTGTTCCTGCCCGGACGGACATGTTCTGCCCTTTCCCTGTAGAAATTTTCGGGCTCCTGCTATGGTGTAACCTTCCTCATGAAGTAGGACTTTGATGCGTTTGATGATCTCGACGTCTTCATGCCTGTATAAACGCTGTCTTGCTACCCGATGGGGCCGGATCTGCCTGAATTCTCCCTCCCAGTATCTCAGCACATGGGGTTCGATACCAGTGAGTCTGCTGACCTCACCTATCCGGTAATATTTCTTCCCCTTCCTGGGCATTAACAATCCTCTTGAGCGTTCGGCTTGGGTGGAATACCACGGTGCGTTTTGCAGGGATAACGGCAGATTTTCCGGTGATTGGATTTATTCCTCTGCGCGATGGTCTGGTTACGGGCTTCAGGGTCCCGAATCGTACAATTTTAACATTTTTCCCTGTTCTGAGCGAACTCTTGAGTTGTCGGAAAAATTCATCCACCAGCTGAAGACTGACACGCATGGAAAACCCCAGCTCCCCGCTGATCTGCCGGGCTATTTCCTGCTTTGTCAGGGCCCCCATCAGCTTCTCAGGGTTGCGTTAAAAGACTTCAACAGCGATTCGGTGATCGGATTGTGCATTTCTGACACATGGCTGTCTGAGAGTGTGTGATCCGGAGCCCTGTACCTGAAGCGGAGGCCCACGCTCTTGAAACCTTCCGGAACAGGTTTGCCTCTGTAAACATCAAATATCCGGACATTTTCGAGAAAGTCAGGGGCCTTGTCATAAATGAAGGCGAGGAGATCCTTTGCAGGAACTCTGTCTTCAACAATTACTGCGATATCCCTTTCTACGGAAGGATACCTGGCCAGTGGCTGGAATTTCCGCCTGGCAGATGACGAGGCCTGCAGCAGTTCTTGGACGGAGGCGTCAAAAACAAACACCGGTCCCTTGATTTCATATGATTTTTCTACTTCAGGAGCGACCTGACCGAATACAGCAAGAACCGCACCGTCTTTTCCGAGGATCCTGGCAGATGCCCCCGGCATGAAGTATGGATCCTCAGGAGTTCCAAGCTGGATGTCCCAATGTGAGATCCCTATTGAACTCAGCATCCCTTCAACGACTCCTTTCAGGTCGAAAAGGTCTGCTTTGTTTTCCGGCCATGCCCAGGATTCGATGTGCCGGCTGCCTGTCCAGGCACCGGCAACCCTGTGCTCCTCAACAGGCAGCCTGCCTGCTTCCGTAGCGATAAACACGGTGCCTGTTTCAAACAGCCGAACATCAAGATTCCTCTGTGCATGGTTACGTCCGATTGATTTGAGCAGAGATGCTACCAGACTGGTTCTCATCACGGCCTGGTCATCCGACAGAGGGTTCCGGATTCTGACCATCCTTTTCCGTGGATCTGTATCTCCGAAACAGAGGGCCTCAATGTCCCGAGGAGAAAGGAAACTGTATGAGATGGTTTCTGTCATGCCAAGGCTGGTGAGAATGGTCTTGAGCTTTTTCAGTAAGATCTGTGCATTATCAGGAGGTCTGGTGGTGATTTCGGCTACCGGAGCCCTGACAGGAATATTTGAATATCCATGCAGCCGTGCCACTTCTTCTATCAGATCGATTTCTTCCACCAGGTCAGGACGAAAGGAAGGTGCGAGACCGATGACAGAATCATGGCGGGAATCAGTTATCTTGAGACCGATGCTCTCAAGAATGTGGAGGATTTCATGGTGTTTGATGTTGCATCCCAGAACCGTTCCGGCCCTGGCAGTCCTGAGTTTGATGCTGACTGGTGTGAATGGTCGAGGGTATATATCAATGACAGGCCCGGAAAGAGTTGCACCAGTTATGTCCTGAACGAGATTTACTGCTCTTTCCAGCGCAGTAATAACGCCTTCCGGATCAATGCCACGCTCGAACCTGTAAGAGGACTCGGTAGGTAGTTTCAGGGCCTTTGCAGTCCTCCTGACCTGACCCGGTGCAAACCAGGCGCTTTCAAGAAGTATGCGGCTGGTCCTGTCGGTTACTCCTGAAGCCGCTCCTCCCATGATGCCTGCAACTGCCACAGGTTTACCGGCATCTGCTATCACCAGCATTTCAGGCTGAAGGGTTCTTTCAACGTCGTCTATTGTGGTTATTTTTTCACCATTCCGGGCGGTACGGACTTCTATCGCTGGCCCTT
>DTYO01000073.1 GCA_012961845.1 Thermodesulfobacteriaceae bacterium | reverse complement strand
TTGTCCGCATATTCAACAAGCCGTACCCTGCTGTCCCGCAGATGATTTACCAGGGTTCTGGCATTGCGGAACAGTTCTTTCAGCTCTTCCCTGTGGCCTTTTGGAGAAGAGGGGTCCGATATTTTATCGTTTTCATCAATGCTGGTCCGAAAAAGTGTCAGCAGTTCACGCAGGTTGCTGATGATAAGTTGATGAAAAAGCATCCAGATTGCGCAGTAAAGCAGCAATGCCAGAATCATGACCGTGCCGAACATGCGGAATGAAGTCTGCCGGATCTGGGCAAGATTCGCTTCCACAGGTATGGAGAGAGACTGTATGCCTGCAACTGCGCCGGCTTTTCGGTGGAAACCATTAACTGATCCATACTGGTTGCTGATTGCAGCCGGGGCGTCAGCAGGGTTCCCATGGCAGTGCAGGCATGAACTCTTGAAGATGACCGGCAGGAACAGGGTGTAGTACCGATCGGAATCCAGTCGCGTTATGCCGTGCCATTCATCGGCATCCGGATTTTTGCGGAAGTAGTCGATCATTTCTTGTTCATGCGGACTTGCTTCAAAATCAGGGTTCCTGGCGCCCAGCGCCGCTCTCCGGTACCTGAAATCAGGAAGTTCCTCCTTGAAGCGGTCCATGACGACCCTGGTAATGTAAGAAGTGGACATGGCTTCAATAATAAATTGATTCTCACCTAATACTTCATACATCTTGGGACGGAGCACATTGCTTATGTAGCTGCGAGTCGATTCAAGTGAAGTCATAACTAGTTCGGCCTGCCTGAGAGTTTCTTCCTCCAGCAGCTTTTTCTGAAAGTGATAGATGACGGTTGCCGTAAACAGGCAGAAACAGAAAAGAATGGCAGCCAGGCCGACCTTAAACTGAAGCTTGAGGTTATGCTGGTCTCTGTCGGCCAGGTCCCGGATGATCTTTTTCATAAACGAATCCTTCTGATTTGTATCTGCACACTCTGCAAAGGCTTACAGAGCGGGCATTTTCAGGAATCAGGTTTAGCGAACCCCGTGATCAGTTACAGAAAAGGCGCATACGCAAGTTTACACCTTCGGTATGCATGTGCATACCCGCGGAAGCAGGTTTTGTGCGGGGTTAAATCGAATATAAGGGTAAGTCCGACAAAAAGTCTATTATTACAAGGTGTTGGTCGGAGTGTATCTTTTGCCCCGTTTGGCCCGGGATTTGCGGTATCCGGTACACGCAACTGTCCTTCATGATTTTTCATCGGAGTCGCGGAATACGGAGAATACAATGAAACGAACCGTCATAACCCCCATACTCATCCTGTCCGGTCTGATGGTCAGCATTGCCCTGATGGCCGGTTCCGGTATTTTTTCCCCTCTGATCCGCTTTGTTCACGGTTCAACAATTACCTGGCTGCAGGCAGGCGCATGTCTGGTGTTTACTCTGGCGGGTTTTGCCGCCAGCTACTGTCTTCTGAATCTTCTCTGCGGTTATTTTGTACCGCGCATGGATAGCTGTTCAGACAAAAACAAGGGGAGGTGGTCACACGGAAAAAGCCCATAGGGAAGAATTAAGATAACCATTAATCTTTTAAAGGAGGATTTCATATGCCACGTGCAAAGGAACAGATCCCCATCTTTATTTTAGGCGGGCTGTTGATCGTTTATGGACTAATTGTGCAGACCGGCGCCCTGCTGCCGACAATGAAGTATCTGCATACACACAAATCGATGGATCTGCAGGTAACTCTGAGTTTTATTATCGGAGCCATCGCTCTTTTCGGCGCATTGGTCAACTCATTCAAGGAGCCGGGGGATTCTCTGTTTGACAGGTTTTTTCTGCAGCCTGTCGGAGGTATCGTAATGATCTTGATTATGGCAATGGCCATCCGCTGGTATCTGGAACCGCTGGTCAAGATCATGAGCAAAGCCCTGCTGCCTGTACTTGGTTTCAAAATTTACAAGGTACTCAATCTCAACTATGTTGTATTAGGTATTTTGGCCGGCGTTCTGTTGACCAACACCTACGGAATTCCAAAATTTGCCGCATCCGGCGTCAAGTGCGCCCGTTTTGTCCTGAAGATGGGGGTTATCATGCTTGGTGCCCGCTATTCATTAGCCGAACTGGCCAAGCTCGGTGTCTACTCCGTCTGGCTGATAGGATTTTTTGTTTTAGGCACTGTTTTTCTGGTGCTGTGGCTTGGTTATCTCTTCAAACAACCCAAGTCGATGACAGGGGTTCTTTCCGCGGGAATGGGTGTGTGCGGTGTTTCAGCCACCGTGGCCGTGGCGCCCGTGGTCAAGGCCAAGAGTACGGAAATGGCCTATACCATCGGTACTATTCTCTCATTTGGTATCATCTGCATGTTTATCTTTCCCACTATCGGCAAGATGGTGGATATGAATCCAGTTCAGTTCGGCGCATGGGCGGGGACCGGCATCCTTAATTCCGCTCAGGTGGCGGCAGCCGCCCTGGCATTCAATGCCGTTGACATCAAAACCCTGAAAGTTGCAGAAATTTTCAACATCACCCGTGTTCTCTTTCTGCCGATTATCGTGCTGGTTCTGGCAGCCTGGTTCGGCAAGGAATCCGGTCAGAAGCTCAGCTTCAAGACAGTCGTCATTGACAAGTTCCCTATTTTCATCCTGGGATTTCTGCTTCTGTTCGCCATGTCGTCCCTCGGCCTGTTTTCGCCCCCCAGCCATTACAAAGGCAAGTTCATCGATGTATCCTATAATGACCGTACTCAGATAACATCAGAGGAATGGGATACCCTGGACAAGGCCATGAAAGAAGGAAAATTCTCAGAGTTGAATGCAGACCAGATGGCAGCGGTTGAGAATCTGATCGAGCAGCGGCAGATCGCAGGCGATTACAAAGACCGCAACAATAAAAAGGAATTTGATCGGGTCGGCAGAGCCCGCATGGTCCAGCTGGAAAGTGTGCTGGCTGCTGTAAAGGCAAAGCAGATCACGCTGCCGAAGGATGTTAAATCGGCCATTAAACACGCGGTCAAGCAGGTACACAAGAAATCTAAAACCGTTGTTACCCTTACCGACTGCATGATCTGGTTCTTTGCTTTCGGGTTGATCGGTCTCGGCATGCAGATCACCAAGAAGTCCATTACCCAGGCCGGTGGATGGCCGATAGTTATAGGCGGTATTTCGGGAGTAACCAAGGCAGTTCTTTCATTCCTTGTTGTCCTGTGGTTGGTCAAAGATGTTGTTTTGCATTAATCTCAAGACTGGGAGTCTGTTATGAGCGACAAAGAAAAGAAAATATCCATTGAAACCGGTGAGGCCGGCAAGGGTGTTTCGGAGATTGCGGAAGAGGCGAACACAGAAGAACTGGAGGAAAGAGCTCTGTCTGTGTTCTCCAGTGAACGCAATGAGGATCTGACAGCGCTTGTCTTCTGCCTGATTACCACCTTTATTGTTTTATTGTTTACAAAGTGGCTGGCTTAATAGCTAGGCAGAAACACAATCCGTTTTCCCGCGGCCGGTTGAAAAATCGGCTGCGGGGGGCTATCCCTGCCGGCCAGTCAAGGTGAGACAGGAGGAGTTTTTTCATGTTCAGTAATATTCTTCTCTGTACTCAT
>DTYO01000072.1 GCA_012961845.1 Thermodesulfobacteriaceae bacterium | reverse complement strand
GCTCAGCCCCAAAAAAATAAAATATAGAAAGCACAGCAAAGGGCGAATAAGGGGGAATGCCAAGAGAGGCAACAAACTCTCCTTCGGAGACTATGGTCTCAAGGCGGTTGGAAGGGGCAGGATTACTGCACAGCAGATAGAAGCTGCCAGAATCGCCCTTACCAGACACGTCAAACGGCGCGGCAAGATCTGGATAAGGATTTTCCCTGACAAACCTGTCACAAAAAAGCCCGCTGAAACCAGAATGGGAAAAGGTAAAGGGGCAACCGATGTGTGGGTAGCCGTCATCAAGCCTGGAAGGATACTTTATGAGATGGAAGGTGTGGACGAGGCAGCCGCCAGAGAAGCATTGAGGCTTGCATCTCACAAACTCCCCATACCTACCAAGATAGTCTGCAGGAGTGAAATGTTATGACATCTGCACAAGAGCTGAGGGAGTTGAATCAGGAAGAGCTCCAGGAGAAAAACAGGGATCTTCGCCAGGA
The DNA here is from genome assembly GCA_012961845.1 of Thermodesulfobacteriaceae bacterium. Classification (GTDB taxonomy): domain Bacteria; phylum Desulfobacterota; class Dissulfuribacteria; order Dissulfuribacterales; family UBA3076; genus DTYO01. The sequence goes on along the minus strand of DTYO01000072.1, from coordinate 3,712 downwards.
GCTGTTCAACCTGAGATTCCAGAAGGCCACTCATCAGCTGGAAAATGTTATGAGGATAAGGATTGTAAGACGGTCTATAGCCAGGATAAATACTATACTGCGGGAAAAGGCCCTGGCCGGCGCCAATTGATCAACGGATTAGAATGATGTCAGAAAAGAAAAATCGTAGAACCCTTATTGGCACGGTTACCAGTGACAAGATGGACAAAACGGTCACGGTGACTGTCACTCGTAGATTTCAGCATCCCATCTATGGGAAGTTTGTGCAGCGGCAGAAAAAATACATGGCCCATGACCCGGACAATACATGCAGGCAGGGTGATAGGATACTGATCGAAGAAAGCCGCCCTATGAGCCGCCGCAAGCGCTGGATGGTAAGGGATATTATCGAAAGGGCCGTTTGAGAAAGGAAGAATATCCACTATGATTCAGCAGGAGACAATGCTTAATTCGGCTGATAATTCCGGGGCCAAGAAGGTCCGGTGCATCAGGGTGCTTGGAGGTACGCGCAGGCGAGTGGCGAGTATCGGTGATATAATAGTGGTTGCCGTAAAGGAGGCCATGCCAAATTCCAAGGTCAAAAAGGGTGATGTCGCTCGGGCCGTAATCGTCAGGACAAAGAAGGAGATTTCCAGACCGGACGGTTCATGGATTCGTTTTGATGAGAATGCAGCTGTATTGATCAATCAATATGGAGAACCCATAGGCACTCGAATATTTGGTCCGGTAGCCAGAGAACTCAGGGCAAAGCGATTCATGAAGATTATTTCTCTTGCTCCTGAGGTGCTGTGATTCGAGGAGGCCATCTTATGAAGAGTGTAAAGACTTATCTGAGGAAACATGATCGCGTGAGTGTTATTGCGGGGCGGGACAAGGGTAAAGTCGGCAAGATCAATGCCATTTTAAAGAAAAAGGGAAGGGCGCTTGTGGAAGGTGTCAATATCGTCAAGAGGCACACCAAGCCAGGCCCAGGAACCAGTGGAGGGATTCTGGAAAAAGAGTCGTCAATTCATCTGTCAAATTTGATGTTGATTTGTCCTAAGTTACAGATCCTGTCAGGATCGAGAAAAAGGTACTGGAAGACGGTAACAAGGTCCGTATTTGTAAGAAATGCGGAGAGGTCATTCCAACGGAAAAGAAGTAGTCTTCATGGAGAGAGTGTCGGTATGGACCTCATAGGCGAAAAATACAAAAAAACAGCAATCCCGAAACTTCAGGAAAAGTTTGGTTATAAGAACATTCACCAGGTTCCTAGGCTTAAAAAGGTCGTGTTGAACATGGGGCTTGGTGAGGCCATACAGAATGCTAAAATTCTGGATTCCGCAGCCAATGAGATGGGCTTGATTGCCGGGCAGAAGCCTGTGATTACAAGGGCAAAGAAATCGATTGCCGCGTTCAAGCTCAGGGAAGGGATGCCCATCGGGTGCAGAGTAACCCTGAGAAGAAAAAAGATGGATGATTTTCTTACCAAGCTGATTAACGTGGCCATCCCGCGCATCAGGGATTTCAGGGGTATCTCTCTCAAGGGGTTTGATGGAAGGGGAAATTTTACTCTTGGTATCAGAGAACATATCATCTTTCCAGAAATTGATTATGATAAGGTGGACAAGATTAAGGGAATGAACGTGACCATAGTTACTACTGCGGATACGGACGAAGAGGCCAGATATCTACTCAGGCTGCTTGGCATGCCCTTTCGCAGATAACTAAGCAAGGAGGGTCCTTTGGCGAGAAAGGCTTTGCAGAACAAGGCGCTCAGGAAACCGAAATTCAGTACTCGGAAATATAACAGGTGTCCGATTTGCGGGCGTCCTAGGGCGTTCATCAGAAAATTCGGAATTTGCAGGATATGTTTCAGAAGCATGGCGTCCCAGGGATTGATCCCGGGGGTCACCAAGGCGAGTTGGTAAGCCTGGGGCTGCGGAAATCGGGGGAAAATGAAGATGTCCATGACTGACCCAATAGCAGATATGCTGACCAGGATAAGGAATGGCAGCAAGGCAAGGCATAAACGTGTGGATATGCCTCTATCCAACCTGAAGCTGGATATTGCCAGGCGCCTTCTGGATAATGGTTATATAAATAATTTCAGACTGATTAGAGATAGTAAGCAGGGAATACTGAGGATTTATCTCCGTTACCATGAAGGGCGGCCCGTCATACTGGGAATGAAGAGGATAAGCAAGCCCGGGCGCAGGGTATATGCTGGCAAGGGGAAAATTCCCAGGATAAGAGGCGGCCTCGGCATGGCCATAGTCTCAACTTCTAAAGGCGTTATGAGCGATACTCAGGCCAGGGACGAGGGAGTTGGGGGCGAAGTCCTGTGTGTGGTCTGGTAATCAGGAGTATTTGAATGTCTAGAATTGGCAAAAAACCGATAACTATACCTCCAGGGGTAAATATAAGTATCGATGGGAACCAGGTCACAGTCAACGGGCCCAGGGGGGCCATGGGTTATGAGGTACACCCGGTTATAAGTGTGGTGCTTGATGGGAATACCTTGAAAGTGCTTAGGTCGGATGAATCGAAGAAGACCAGAGCGCTACATGGACTTACTAGGTCACTGATCAACAACATGGTCACAGGAGTAACCAGAGGATTTACCAGAGAACTGGTCATCAACGGAGTCGGCTATAAGGTTGAAGCCAAGGGAGACCAGCTGATTCTGAACCTTGGATATTCGCATCCCATAGAATTTCCGCTTCCAGACGGCATTAAGGTTAAAGTCGAAAAACAGAAAGAGATCCGGGTGGTTCTGGAAGGGAACGACAAGGAGCTCGTGGGCCTTACGGCATCAAGAATAAGGGCGCTTCGGCCTCCTGAACCATACAAAGGAAAAGGAATTCGGTATTCTGACGAGATCATTATCAGGAAGGCTGGCAAGGCAGTTGCAAAATAGTTTAATTCCCCTTGAATTGATTACAAAAACAGGAACACAGGTTAATAGCAATGGGTAAAACCAGTTCTAAACATTCAGTTCGTATTAGACGAAGAAAACATATTCGAAAGAGTCTTTCTGGTACTTCTGAACGTCCCCGTCTGGCTGTTTTTAGAAGCAATAGGCACATTTATGCCCAGATTGTTGATGACGAAGCCGGTCGCACCTTGATGAGCGTATCATCTGTAACTCCCGAGATCAGAGAAAAAACTGGGGAAATGGAAGGCAAGACAGCTGTAGCCAGAGAAGTAGGGTCATTGCTGGCCAGAAAGGCCAGGGATAAGGGTATCACCACAGTGGCTTTTGATCGCGGGGGGTTTCTTTTTCACGGCCGGGTAAAGGCACTTGCTGATGCCGCCAGAGAGGTAGGCCTCAAATTTTGAGCTATTGGCCTGGTATCTTAAAGGGGGGAGAATTTGGAAAAAAAAGATACATCAACTGAACAGGAACTGACTGAAAAAGTGGTTTATATAAACAGGGTTGCCAAGGTTGTGAAAGGCGGCCGAAGATTCAGTTTCAGTGCACTGACAGTGGTCGGAGACGGTGCCGGAAAAGTCGGTTATGGACTGGGCAAGGCGAAAGAGGTGCCGGAGGCCTTGCGGAAGGCCGGCGAAAATGCCAGGAAGGCCATGATTTCCATACCAATGTCAGGCACAACATTGCCTCACGAAGTAATAGGGCATTTTGGAGCAGGAAGGGTGCTGCTGAAGCCGGCGTCGCCTGGTACAGGTGTTATCGCCGGTGCGGTGGTCAGGGCAGTGATGGAGGTCGCTG
>DTYO01000071.1 GCA_012961845.1 Thermodesulfobacteriaceae bacterium | reverse complement strand
GCTCCGATGACAAAAAAATCCTGAACACATGAAGTTTTCATGATAATCTGAGTCAGTGCCTGGAGGTGAAAAATGGATTTGAAGGAATTCGTACAAAATTTCAAAAAAAAAGTGGGGCCTGAATCCGGAATGATACTCATCCATAATGGAGTCGTAAGAGGCTGTTCTAGAACTGGAGAGCGGGTTGCCTCAATAACTGTCAAGGCGGACCGGAAAAAACTCGGCGAAATAATGGATGAGGCTTCAGCTCATCAGGGCATATCGGCCGTGGCGTGTCATATCAACGAAGGTGATCTTGAAGTTGGGGATGACATAATGCTTCTGGCTGTAGCCGGAGATATCAGGGAAAACGTGATAGAGGCCCTTTCCACAGCTCTCAACCGTATCAAGAATGAGGTTACCGCAAAACAGGAGCACTGAGTTGGACCGGGGACGCTTGCAGGAAATCAGATCGCAGATTGTTCAGGTATGCCGGAGTCTTTATTCAAAAGGTCTGATAGCAGGCACAGACGGCAATGTGAGTGTTCGCCTTTCAGATGAGGCCATATTGAGCACTCCATCAGGCGTTCACAAGGGATTTCTCGAGGAAGAAGCCCTGGTTGTGGTGGATAGGAATGGAGAGCTGATAAAAGGACGGGAGAGACCATCGTCTGAACTGCCTCTTCATCTTGCCATTTACGGACGGGATCCGGATGCCAGGGCAATAGTTCACGCCCATCCACCCTGGATTCTTGCTCTCAGTCTAACCGGATACAAGCTGCAGCCCCATCTTGTAACCGAGGCCAGGATGTTTCTGGGCAGAGTTGCGGTTGTGCCGTTTGAAAAGCCGGGCAGTAGTGCACTGGCTGCCGCGGTCCTGGAAAGACTTGATCAGGGGCTGGCACAGGTTATGGCCCATCATGGCGCTGTCACCAGGGGATCATCTCTGCAGAAGGCTTTTGAGCTCATGGAATGTCTGGAGCATACCGCCAGAATAACGGCACTGGCCAATCTGCTCGGACGTCCTGAACCTCTTCCTGATTAATATCTGTCCGTAAATGGTCTGATTGTCCGCCATCCGGGTTGTTGGAAAATGATCCTCCATTCATAATGGATAACTCGAGAAATTGTTTTTTTGCCCGGTAACTGTGTTATGCGCCAAAAATAATCCTAGAAATGTCGCCAATATGTCCGTTTTTTTCTTGTGGGCACTGTTCCGGAACAAAATTCCAGATTTTCTGGAGGCACCATCAGTTGATTGTCACGGGATCGGTTGTGACCTGTCCGGCAATATTACGAAAAAAAATCCGCCTGGACTTTTTGTCTGCGGCTGCCGGCCTTGGAGGAAGTTTCACGTTTCGAAGGGGTTCATCACATAGATTGCACAAAACAAACGGCGGTCTGCGGTCCACAGCCCTGTTTTTTGCCTCAAGGATGGCTGTGGCCTGCATGTCCGCAATGTTTCCCATCTTTGTTTCACCAGTCAGGTCATGGCAGCATGCCAGCACGTCCCCCTGCCAGGTTATGAAGGTGTGGAATCTCATGAGGCTGCAGCTTCCCGAGCAGAGCCCTTCCCCCTTTCTCTGGTAGATTCTCGAATCTCTGAGGTGGCCGCCCCTTCCATGGCATGGTTTGAACCAGACATCTACTCCTTTTCCCTTCCAGTATTCAAGAAAGTCTTTTTTCTCGTAGGGATTTAGCCGGGTCCGTATGCCTGAAATCCTGATGCCTGTTTTGTTCCGTGTAAGATTAATGAGATAAAGAGTTTTTTCCAGATCTTCTTTGAAGTCAGAACCCGGACACAGATTTTCGAAGATTTCCCTCTTCAGACTGGGAAAGGATACGGTAATCTGGCTGGGGCTTGAACGGACAAGATCCCGAAGGTGATCTTCATCATTGAGAGAAGACGGATGTATTACGATTCCCACACTGTTTTCCGTCTTGCGCAAGCGTCTGACATAGTCCAGACATTTGGGATGCAGCAGGGGATCCCCTAAGCCCGAAAAGGTTATCAGCATACCTCTTCCCGAAAAGAGGGATAGAAGTCCGGAGAAGGTTGGTTCTTCCATATAACCTGATGTGCGGGTCATTCTGTCCCTGGGGCATATAGCACAGCGGTTGTGGCACTTGTTCGTTATCTCTATGTCTGCAGAGAGAAAAAAAACACGGTCTGACATGTACATGCTACCTTTCAGAAAAGCGGGTGAAGATGCCTAGGCGGCGCCTTCGGTGTCCATGAAATATGCCAATGAAGCTCCTTGCTATTTTACGGAGAATTTTGAGGACTGAGCTGTCAGGAACTTTTGAACCGCTGCCTGTCTATTGAATCGAGTTCAGTGCCGGGAGTTTCAGTATTGCCTGTCCGTTTTTTTCCATATCCTGCATGCGTTTCTGTATTATCTGCAATTGGTTGTGGGTTTTGAACAGCTGATCCGTGGCAAAATTTTTTTCAAGGAATGCCGAACCTGTGAACCACATCACCGCAAATCCAAGAAATCCGGCCCCACCGTAGCGACCGCACTGAAGGCGTAGTCGTCAATGGTGGTGATGAAATATGGATTTTCCTGTCGAATTCTTTTTATCATGCGGTTCCTTCGTTTTTCAAGTTCGGAGGCCGTCAGGAGTTTGCAGTCCAGAAAGAATTCTATCGGAACGATCCTGTTTTGAATTCACTCTCTTTCAGTGCAGATGTCATTCCCTCATACTGTGGGTCCCCGCACAGATCTGTCTTGCAGTCGCTTGACACTGTGAAGACTTTTTCTGCCGCCCATGCAGGCTAAGTAGATAAAATCAGCATAGAAAAAATGATTACTGTCCTGAAGTTCATCTGTCTCAATCCGTCAACATGCTGAATCATACGCGCCTGATTCAAGTGAAAAAGGAAAATTCCAATCTCATATTACAGGGCCTGCCTGACAGCTTCCAGCCATCTGGATCCAAACCTGGTATCCGGTTCCAGATAATGGCCTTCACTCCATTCGTTCCATGAGGCTATGAATACCATTGGAGGACGGTTTTCGGCCAGGGTAAACCGGACGGCATCCCTGAGAAATCTGCTGAATGCATCGGGTGATTCTCCTGTGACCACGGGCCACCATGGATAACGCCGAGGTCTGCGCCCTGAGTGCATGACGCCCCTCGGGGTTGCATCCCAGCCCGGAGAAACGGATGGGAAATATGGGAGACCAAAAGTTGATGCAAATCCCTTCCATTCCGCTTTGCGTTTTATGGTGAGCGTCTGGTAATCCTGCAGATAGCAGCCTTTCCAGTCCGGAAGATGAACATAATGGGTGATGCTGTCAAAGCCTGCATCACTGAATTGTTCACACAGGGCCATTGCCGGATTGACAGCCATCAGGTGTAGGCCGCCCAGCCCCATATTTTCAAGAATTTGTCTGGCCCTGTCCACTGTTTCCCTGCAGTTTCTGCAGCCCATCTGTCTCAGGAAAAATGTGCTGTCAAAAATGGAGAGCAGGGGCTTTCCCTGGATCCTGAAATAGCTCGGCCTTGAAAAGTAGTTTTCTGCCAGGTACCGGATAAGCCTGAGAAAGTCTCCCCGATCCGTGTAAACCAGCCTGGAGGGGTCTATTACCCTTTCCGGTTTTAGTTTTACAGGCAGGACTCCTCTGGGCATCCTGTTTGCCCACATGACGGAAAACGGGAAATCACCTCCTCCTCCATGTCCCAGAAAACCCTCATCCAGCGCCCGGTACAGTACCCTTTTGCCTCTGGACCAGAAAAATCCGTAGACAAGGAGGTCGATTCCATGGGCCCGGGCGAGACGGGCCTGCATGGCCGCAGTTTCAGGACTTGAATCGTCATAGATTCCTTTCTGGGGAATCCTCGGCTGGTTGTGCCCTGGAAACCTGGGCTTTGCCCGGAGCACCAGATCCCATTCGCTCCAGCCCGGCCGGAAGCGGCGGTCGCGCTCAGGGCAGGGGTGCCAACCCGGATAGACGTATGCGGCGATCGTCGGAGCGGTCATGGTTACTGGGAATTCTGCGGCATCATTTCTTTGTGATCATGTGTTTCTGAGGGCGCAGTACAATTTCGGTCATTATGGTGCCCTTTCTCTGTGAGATAACCGTTTCCACAGCTTTTGCAACACATTCCGGCGTGATGTATGTATCTCTGGCTTCACCCTCCCTGAATTCGAGGTCCTTGAAAAAAGGAGTCTTGGTCATGTCGGGCAGGATAGTAGCTACCTTGATTCCCTGTTTCCGGACCTCTTCGAAAAGACTCCTGGAAAAATGCAGCAGCCCCGCTTTTGTGGCAGCATATGCACATCCTCTTGGACTGGCTTTCAGAGCGGTTATGGAAGAAATATTTATAATGTAACCCTGTGACCTTCTGATATCTCTCTGCAGGAGACTCGTAAGGACGAGCGGTGCCTCAAGGTTGGTGGCAATGATCCGGTGAATAATTTCATGGCCTATTTCTTCATGGGGCTTGAAGTAGCCGATACCTGCGTTGTTTACCAGGATATATATACCGGATTTCCGGCTCTTAATCTTCCTGACAGCCTCTACGATATGGTGCCGCCTGGTGAGATCGCAAGTGATCGCCTTGAAATTCCTGTGAGTTGTCGTCGTCTGTGAGAAGTCCCTTCCAATGCCGTATACAGTAAATCCCCTGCCAAGGAGCATTTCCGATATGGCGAGGCCTATTCCCGAAGTGGCTCCGGTGACAACGGCAGTATTCATGTGAAATCCCCCATGCAATAGATCTTTTCTCTTGGCAGAAACCTGCTTATTTCTCTGGAAACAGTGTTCAGCATCTCTCTTCTCGTACATTCCGGATAAGTGTACACACCGTTTTCCAGCTTGAACGGATACCACAGAAGATCTGAATCCGGCCGGATTATTCTCGCCCTTTTCAGGTAGTCTTTTCCCATCCTGAAGCAGCCAAGGCTTACGTCGCGGATGCTGCGGGCAGGGAGCATGCTGAGAGTGTAGTGAATGCAGTTTATGTAGTCCTTTTTCCAGGAAGGTGTCCTGAGAATAGGATCAAAACAGAGCCTTATTTTCCAGCCATGTTCCATGAGTTTGCTGATGGTTCTCAGGCGTGTATCCAGTGATGGGGTTTTCTTCTCGTATTTTTTTATGACTTGATCAGGGGAGAGGGTCCATGCAAGAATGCAGTTGTCCAGAGGCGGTCTGGTCAGAATGGATGCAGTGTTCCCGCTTTTGGTCCTGATTTCAAGGAGGAGATCGGGATTGACAGCGGCGAATTCCAGCCATCGGGCAAGAAATGAGGTCAATCTGTCCAGTGCCAGGAGATCGGTATCATAAGAAACACACAAATACAGGGAGCTGATCCTGAGGAGATGCTGAACATGTGACAAGATATCTTCAATATTCACAAAAATTACCAGATTGGCCGAGGTGTAACGGCCCGGGAGGTAGCAGTATTCACAGTCAAAAAGGCAGTTCAGGATAGAAGAGGTACAATGGAAACTGCCATGACCGAAATTTTCACAGACCTCCGCTCCTCTATAAAGGAAAGGCGGTTTGGCGGTTGCAAGTATCAGCTTGGGAGACCGTTTCTGAAGGTGGAAATTCTGTTTCCTGCGGTTGAATACATCCTTGTAATGCCTGATCGTGATGATATTCGAGTCCGGAAAATGACGTATGATGCTGCTGGATACAGGATGTTCCAGAACAGTTTCCTCTATGTATATATGGGAAAATTTAGGGGTTAACAACCTTTTTTCTGATATGGGCAAACCGGATCTTCCCTTCCTTTCTTGAAACAGGCTCCATGCTGATGTACGGCGCCAGCAGATCCTCGAGGTTTCCGCCTGAAAGTTTATGATAACGTGCCAAGCTTTTCAATTCCAGTACCATGGTACAGGTAAGTCTCAGATTATTGGAGACTTTTAGCATATACTGTTCTTCAGAACGGCGGAAGACAGGCCGCTTTCCAAAGGTTGAACCGCTGATACTTTCAACCCATCCGGCCACTGGTGGAAGGCATCTTTCAATAAGCATCGAAACCTCTCCGGCAGTGACCCTGCTGCTGTCGAAATGATCGGAAATTACTTTGATCACAGCTATTCTGTCCGGAGTCAGGAAACGGGAGGCGGCTTCAAAGAAACCCGATGCCTCCATATCCACAAGATGATCGATTTGATGAGATGAACCGATTACCTTCAAAACCCTGGACCAGGTCTCAAGCGATCCTTCTGCAAAGGGGTGCGCCCATACCATGTCAGGGAAATAACTCCTCCCTGTGTCATGATCTGTGATCTTGTTGATGAGAATCGGTGTCCCTGCAGGGGTTTTGGTGTCTCCTGATCCGCAGACTCCGGCATTCAAGACAAATCCATGGGAATTTCCCAGATCTCTGGTGAGTAGAAAGGTTGCGGCAGCGGCTGAACGGATCTTGCCTACGCCGGAGACGATCAGTTTCCATCTCTCATTTGCGTATACTGGAAAAACGTTGATGTCGTGGACCTTTTTCAGACCGAGGTGCCTGATGAACGGCTTTGCCTCGCACTGCATGGCCACGGTGACAAGAATCATATTTTGCTCATGTTGTCTCAAGGGCTTCCAGACACATCTGCTTCAGAGAAAAAAGCTGCGTTTCAGTATAACCGGAAAAAAGCCTGACAAAAACGGTATTGTTGGTCAGGACGGGATCCATGTCACGTGAGCATATGCCGGCAGATTCCAGTTTTTCCCATTCTGTGGTGCCGGGTATGGGGGAAAATTCAGACAGATAGGGCCTTATACCAAGGGATCTCACAAATCGGATTCCGTCCCTGACCTCTTCGATGGACTGACCGTCAAGGCCCATAAGGAGATATACCCCCACTGCAGATCTTGGAACTCCTGCGGCTGAAAGGCATTTGACGGCATCTTCGAGTTCGGCTGCAGAGACTTTATTGCCGGTGGACTTCTGCCTGGCCCTGTTGATGGTTTCGAGGCTCAGCCTGTAAGTGGAAAAACCCGCTCTGTTCATCCATGCCGCGGCCTCCTGGTCAAGCAGCTTTGCGTGCATTCCGTTAGGGGTGTGAAATCTGAATCTCTTATCTGACGCGACGAGATTGGTCAGGACCGGAAGAAGGTGCTTCTTGAAGTCAACCAGCAGGGCGTCGTCGTAAAACGCAATATCCCTTACCCCCATGCGGTAGAGGTGATTCAGCTCTCTGGATACTGCTTCAGGAGTCCTGGGCCGGAATCCGCCTGAGATTTTTCCTGAAGCACAATATGTACAGTTGAAGGGACAGCCTCGTGCGGTACGAATGGCACCAAAGGGCGCATGGTCGTGGAGACCGATTTCATACCACTTGAGGCGTTTTCTGACAGGTTCCCCTGGAAGCCCCAAAAACCCGGCCAGCTCAGCGGTATTGCTTTCAATGGGTCCTGCGAGGACCAGATCTGCTCCTGAATGACTGCCTGCATGTTCCGGCCACAGCGTAGGATATATTCCTCCCAGGACAACAGGAGTTTCCGGAACAATCTGCCGTACTTTCCTGATAGCTGATACTACCCCGGGGTACCAGTATGACATGGCTGAGGTGACCAGGACTGCATCAAACGGCAGGGCTTCTTTAAGCCGTTTTTCGAACAGTTTCTCGTCAATGCCGTAACGCGCAAAGGTACGGCCAAAATGTTTTAGAGCCGGGGGCGCGGAGATAACGGCTCTGGGGAATTTGCTCGGGGCTTCGGCCGGAGAGAGGCAATCGAGCATGGCAACTTCCGTTCCCCGTTCCCACAGCCATTCACTGAGCTGGTAGAGGCCGAGAGGGCGGATCCAGAAGTTGAAGGCTGCAAAATCTTCAATCCACGGGTTGATGAGAAGGCATTTCATAAATATTTTGGTTCAATGACGAGATATGGTCAGGCTGGCAAAAGGAGGCCGGCATCACAGTCCAATATGTATTCGCTTCCGAGGAGCAGAGGAAAATTGTCCGGGCGATGTCCCACAGGAAGTCCGGTGAGTACGGGAAAAGTCAGTGACTTGAACCTGTCCTTCAGAAGACTGTTTATCAGGTCTGGACTGTCTTCAGAGCATATCTGTCCGATTGCGATGCCTGTCAGTCTTTCCAGCCTGCCTGCCTGCAGCAGTTGAGTGAGCATCCGGTCGATCCTATAAGGTGCCTCGTTATGCTCTTCGAGCAGGAGTATTGCATTGCCCCAGGGCGGCTCGGAGTCGGTACACAGAAGGTGGGCAAGACATGTAAGATTGCCGCCTATCAGTCTTCCTGAGGCCAGCCCACCGGACAGCGGCCTTCCTGAAAGGACAGGGAAATGTCCTGAACTGAGACATCTGAGTATAGCATGCCGTGCCGAATCAGACGTTTCTGGCAGGGTGGAAACCATGGGACCGTGTATTGAATTGATGTTTTTTTTGAAAGGGCTGCGTGTAAAAACGTCAAATCACTGAATCCTGTAACTAGGGGTGGATCGTCTATCTGATCCCATTCGACCATGTCGATCCATCTGGATATTCCATAACCACCTCTGGCCGCCCACAAGACATCTATTTCAGGATCCTGCATGAGCCTGGTAAAGGCCTCTGCCTGGCACTGGTCGTCACCTGCAAGATATGGGAATGGCGATGGGGAATGTTCAGGTGCCTGCCTGATGTCGAGGCGGCTTTCTCTGATAATGGCAAGACCTTTTTCTGTTTTTTCAGGTTCAGGTGGGCTTGAGGGTGAAAATACGGCTATTTTGAGCTGATCTGATTCTTTCAATCCGGCCACTTCAATTCTTGACTTTGGTTAGGCTGTTATTACCTTGTTTCAGGGTTATTATTTTCTGTACACAGCAGGCAAAAAGAATGGTTACAAAGAAAGACTACTACAAAGTGC
>DTYO01000070.1 GCA_012961845.1 Thermodesulfobacteriaceae bacterium | reverse complement strand
AGTACTTTCTGCTGCTTCCCCCTCTCTTGGACGCTTCTGAAAATTGCTCTTTCGCCATGTAACAGGGTAGCGTATAAAAAGCATTCCTCAAAATATCACTGACATATCTGCGGATATGCTGCTTGAGCATCTTGTTCCGGAACAGAAATCCTGGTTTTCGGAGGTACTCTCTTCCTATGTGAAGAAATTGTATGTTGACTCGGTTGCTGATATAAATAGATAAGGAGAGTATCTTTTCAGGGATATTGCAGGGTTTGAGCCTGCGGTATTGAAAGATGAGGTAGGCTGATGAAGTCCGGAAAGCTACGTGCAGCCAGAGTAAAGGGCTGTGCGCCGAATTCGGGTGGTAAACAGACCCGGCCATGGTACAGAAGGCGCCTGCTGAAACAAGACGATATTCCGGCTTGGTCCAGGTGCCTGTTGGTTTTTTGCCTGTGTTTCGTGCTATCCGGCCCGTTTTATACTCAGGCTGCCAGTGTTCATTTGTCCTGGGATCGCAACCCGGCGCCTGATATCGGAGGCTACCGGATTTATTTTGGTACAGAAAGCGGACGGTATCCAAATATCATAACCCTGTTCGATTCAGCTGTTGACCCGGACCGTGTTGTGTATTCCGTACATAATCTGAAAGAAGACAATACTTATTTTTTTGCGGTTACAGCCTTCAACTATGCTGGCCAGGAAAGCGGTTTTTCATCGGAAGTTTCCGTGTTTCTCCGGCAGGGGACAGAGTTCCAGGATGCAGACAGGGATGCCCCGCATAATTATATAAAAAATGGCGGTTTTGAATACGGCTGGGAGACTCCGGACGGCTGGGAAATTTTCGACTGGGTGCCTGAAGGCAGGGAAGCTAACACAATGCCGGGCATGTGGACTGCCCGGGAGGCATTGTCCGGAGATTTTTCATTGAAGCTCAATAATGAAACGCGCTCTAATATCGGCTGGAAAGGTGAAATTGTCATTTTTGAAGTCCCGTATCCACGGACAATTGAATTTGGCGGCTGGTCAAAAGCTCTGGATGTTTCTCCTGGCTGTCTGTATTCGCTGGATCTCATGGTGGTTTACGAAGATGGCAGCAGGCAGTGGTATTATTCAAACCAACTGAGCTTTTCCCATGGAACGCACCAATGGCAGTTGCGCCATATGGCTGTTCCACTGGACATGGGAGTACAGGCGGTTCAGCCCTTTGTAATTATGTATGGATGTACAGGTACTGCATGGTTTGACGACATTACACTACATGTCGTTGATGAATGATCCCGGATTATTTGCTTCAGAAGCTGATTAAACACTGCTTGACATAATTTACAGCATGTTACATAGAATGTGGTGAGTCAGGGTCAGGAACTAAAGCAAAAGGCGCAATGGATTCAACCCGGATTATGCAGCCCGCAATTTTAGTGAACCTGCTCGCTAGGCTTTGAAGTACCAAAGTACGTCTGTGTCCCCTCCGCCTTGCATCTTCGGCAAACTTGCGAACAGAATTTCCCGGGATCATCCTCGAAATTTCAGAAGCATGTCTGTAGGGAACCTCTAAAAATTGCCCTTTTGCTCGATGACTGCGTTGCTCGTCGGCAACAAGTGCT
>DTYO01000069.1 GCA_012961845.1 Thermodesulfobacteriaceae bacterium | reverse complement strand
ATATTGAATGATTGAAATGGAATTGTTAATATTAATAAATATAATGATATTTCCGTCCATTCTATCCTTTTTGTTTGATAAACTTGCATGTTCTTATTTAATTATTTTGCTTCGAATAAACAGAAAACCAATGGCTTCACGCACTTTAACCCCGATCTGTCAGTACAATAATAATTTGTTATACTTTTATCCCCACAAATTATCCTCACTCCAACCGGCTCTTTCCCCAGCCCTATTACATAACACAAGACCTTTCCATCAAATTCCACTGACCGGTATTCCAGTGGCCATGGAATATTTCCATTCCTGTCATAGATTTTAACTAGACGGGTCACCCCTGCCCTGTCATACAAACGGTCTATCTGCCTTAATGTCTCTTGTATTAACAACTCATTTGGCCTGACCATAAAAAGACATCCAGTCTTTCCACATTGCTCCCTGCCCCTTAAAATACTGCCACCGTATTTCCTTTTGTATTGATCACGGCTTAGACATTCATCCCCTGCCACAATCACATAACCTCCGCCGTCAAGATATTCCCTGATACTCTCCCTGACATCCCGCTCCACATATTTGGCCCCCGGTATGACGAGTAACTTGCAATCCTTTAGTTGACCTCTCCTTATCATCCGGTCGGTTATAAACCCGATAGATGCACCCAGACTGTTCAATGCCTCATAGGTTTTATTTGTAATATTTTTGTACCTTCTGGTATTGAGAAATAGGGAAGGTCTGGAGTAATAGATCATTACCTCGGCCTTGCCCGGAAAGGCTGAAATGTATTTTGCAAGCCGCCTTAGATCAATGGCACTGGTTACTGTTCCCCAAGCGACCTTTGGCTGGCTCCAAGCGGTAAAGGCGAGACCGGGAGAAGAATAATCAAGCCCGAAAGCCCCTGTTGCCCATATCCAGAACTGGCTCATTCTGAGACCGTGAAGATAACTGTGAAGATAGGCTGCTCTAACATATTCAGGACTTGCGTGCGGCTGATGCACATAATGAAACTCAAAATCGGCGGCGGGTTTGTCAGGAGCAACAGATCGGAAAAAATCCAGCATCATAGTAGGCTGGCTCCATTCGAATGCATACCTTTCTGATACAGGTTTGCGAACGGCATCAAAACCTACAACATCCCACAGATCTGCCTCATGCTCAAAGTCAATACCTGATTCCGGCCTGAAAAGATTGCCGGCGTGAGGCTTGTTGGAAAGCAGGACGGATTTGTTTACGTGGCGTATTTGAGAGGCCAGCCAGTCATACCATGAACTTACCTGCCCCTGATGAAAGGTAAGCCAGTCATACCAGCCTGGGCTCTTTCTGTCCGGTGGCCCAGTTATAGCGCCAAAAGCGGGATAGCTGCTCTGCCATGTATCATTCAGTTCTTTAATGGACCTGTATTTTCCCTTGAGATACTTCTGAAAAAGGCGCATGTAGCCTGCATCAGTGCTGTAAAAGGTGGGTTCATTCATCAGCCAAACTACATGGAAAACGGGTACAGACTGGATTATGGGAATTATCCTTTTGTAATATCCGGATATAATTTGCCTAATATGCGGGGAATTTATGTCAAATTCAAAAAAACGGCCATATTTTCCACCTTTTCGCCTGCCCCTTAGGTACAGTCTATCGTACAGCCAGGCGCTGGCATACGTCTTTCCACCAACTGCATCAGGGTATTTTCTTACAACCCATTCAGGAAGTTTTGTATGGATGGCCGGGTTAAAGGCTATGGCAATATTCATGTCTGACAACCTGCGCCAGTTCTGTTCGAGTCTGGCAAGGGCATTGCCATCAATAGAGCCGTCTTCCCTTACGACTGACCACAACTTTGAAAAATAATCAAAATCGTCACCTATGCTGTTGAACCCTGCATTCCGGTAATCCCCAAGCGCACTGAACAGCTCTCCGTATCCCATGGCACCGGCAAGCAGAACAGGCTCAGCACCTGCGTAAAAATTTCCGCTATGCAGTCTTAATCTATAGAGGTCATATTCTGGGACCACACCTTTCGACTTTCTGGCATGCCCGGAACGAGCAAGGCCGGAATCCTGCAGATTACATAAACGGGCAAGAAAATTCAGATCATCCGTTGCCTCTGCCACCAGATTCAGAGCTGCTTTTTTCAGGGCTGTTTTTATGAACCGTTTGGTAATGGAGCTTGCAGCCATTGCATAGGCCACATCAACATCAACAGGTTGCATGCCCCTTAAAGGATTCAGCCTTTTCTCAAGAGCTTCAAGGGCGGTTCCGGCGTTGTAAAGTGCGTCTGAAAACTGCTTGAATGGCAGAGGTGAAAATGACCGTTTGGATGTTAGGGAGGCTACAGTGACTTCAACATTCAACTGTTTTGAGGGCAGGGCAGATATCGGACAGGAAAGCTGGATAAGGGACAAACCGGGAAGCAGGTTGCCAACGGTGCTGGACTCAAAGACAACCCTGCTGCCTTCCTTGTCAACCAGTCTGATATTGGTATTGGACAATGGGAAATTCGGTTTTCTGTGAAGGAAAATTGGAATCTGGACAGTGTTTCCATCTGGAGACAGTCTGGGAACCAGGATCTGAACTCCTGTATTCTGTTTTGTAAGGTCCGGATCAAGAAATATGGTTGGCTTTTGGCCATGCTCAAGTTTGATATCATCTACAAGGAAAAAGGCTGGCCCATCGGTAACGACCATAAGCCGGAACGAACTGTCCTGTTCATCGGCAAGGAATGTTCTTGAGATACGGGCCCATGACCCGTGGGTGTCAGGCAATTTCAACCTGAGCCACCACTTCTTTCCTCCACCACCAATCCAGGCATGTTGAGATGAATCTGTTTTTATATATGCACTCAAAGTGTAAAACCTGCCAGGCACAAGTGACAAGGTCTGCTTCAAAAGAAACTGACTGTAAACCTGTGGACGGGAAGGCGTGTTACTTGCAATCTTAACCGCATTCCTGCCTGAACTGGCATCCCTGGAAAGTGTAATGACTGCATCAGTATTTCCTGGTTTCCATACCCAGCCCTCAATGTTTCCCTTTTTATCTGCAATTTCGAACCCGGGATTTGGAACAAGATTGGGGGCTACGGTCTTTTCACTTACTTTTGAAACAGATAGAAAACAAGAATCAGGAATCGTACCCGGTCCTTGTTGGGCAAGGAGAACTGAAACAGGGAAATTACTGAATAATATCAGCAACGGCCAAAAATAGAGAAACACAAATGTCACACCTTCTTTATGCTCGTTTTCGGGCTAACGTGACAAACCACTCAACCGTTGCCTCCAGGCCCTTTCCCAGACTCCACCTGCACTCCCAGCCAAGCATCTGTCTTGCCTTTGTGGTATCTGAGTAGTTCCTCTTTACGTCTCCAAGCCGCGGCTGGCCATAAACTATTTTCATCTCAATACTTGCCTTATCCTTAAGATTTTTTTTCAGCAGCTCTGCCATCTCGTTGACAGTGCTCTCCCTGCTGGTGGCAATCTGAAAAATTTCACCTCCAAGAGAATAGGACTGGTTGCTGTGTACTGAGGACT
>DTYO01000068.1 GCA_012961845.1 Thermodesulfobacteriaceae bacterium | reverse complement strand
CCTGATAACACGGCAGGTTCAGTAAAATTGCAAATCCCTTGGGGCTTCAACCGTAGAATATTTCCGGCAGTTTTGAGGGCACCTTTTGGGTGAATCGGAAAATATGGCTTTAAGTGCATAATCTGGGATTATGTTCTTTAATGATTTGTTGAATCACACGGCTGTATTCTCGGGCAAAATTTTCCCTTGTATATAACCGTCTGGCTGTTTCCCAGGCATTTCTTGCCCTTTTCTTCAGTTCATTTTCAGACAGCGTCGTTATATGGCTGACGGTTTTGATGACATTGTCAATTGAACAATCTTTTAAGAGACAGCCAAAAGCATCTACGTCAACACCGGATTCATAACTTACGACGGGAATCAGGCCTGCGTGCATGCAGGTTTTAACAGCGGTTCCGCCACCTTCTGAGCAGCTCAGATGCAGCATGGCAACACAATCAGCTGTAATTTCACTGAACCTGTCTCCTTCAACATCGACCCATCCAACAGTGTTGATATTAGGTGTTTCGTATAATTCCTTGTAATATGCACGCACAAAATCATCATCACGTTCAACCGGTGCACAGATTGTCAAATGGCAGTCAGGCAGCCTGGCGAATGCCTCCAGGGCCAGGTCGAGCCCCTTGTGGACCAGGCCGCTGCTGCTGAACCACAAAAAACGATTCCGGCACCGGGCCCAGTTTTTGTTCGGAAAATCTTTTAGTATGGCACATGGAGTGGGTACCTTGAAGATTTTCTTTTTTGAATAACTGAATGTGTCCAGAGTAAAATCATTGCCCACGCTTGTTGCATAGTCTGCATGTTCAAGGCCAAGGTTGGGCATTTCGAATCTTCTGGGCCGCAATGTGATTCCCCGTCTGCTTTGAACATCCAGCAGTCTTTTAGCCTCGGCCGCATTGTGGAATATGATACTGGCCGTGTCGAGGTGCATGATCTTGATGCAATCCTCGTTCAAAAATGGTGTAAGCCGCTGGAGGTTGTGACGAACGTCCACAAAGAATGAATAATTTTTTTGGGGTATAAATGTGTTGTTGGTCCAGCTGATGACATCCACTGCATATCCCAAATCTGCAAATATTTTTGCCATTTTTACCGACTGCCATATGTTCGTGTGCTTTTTGGGAATGGGTGTCTCCGGATCCATCAAGAAACCATCCAGGATGTAAGAAAAGAGTACGTTTCCTTTAGGGCGGATTTGAGGATGTAGAGTCACAAGGCGATGTCGGGAAGAGTGTTCCCTGGCGTTGCTCAGCGCCTTTTGAACACATCTGCGGATTTCCCTGGCATATGAATAGGCCAGAGAATCCTGAAATCTGTTTTTAATGGACTTCTGCATTTGAATCAGGCTGAATTCAATGGCCAGTTTCCAACAGGACGGCCTGTTCTGAGTAAATCCGGTACGGTGATGAAATCAATTTTTGACTTGAGTTTTTCAAGGGCAGCATCCAGGCCTTTCAGCATGGGAGTACGGTCGATCATAGTTTCAGAATCGGGGAGATGGCTGCTGTAAATGGCGTCGTGAAGGAGAAAAATAGTCCCGGGAGCCATGCGATCTTCAATTTTTCTGGCGATTTGATTGCTGTCTTGTGGTATCCAGTCCTGCGCTGATGCGTTCCACAGAATTATTCTATACTGGAGAAGAGAGGCATCGTAGCATATTGAATTGTTGTAGGCTCCGTACGGCGGTCTGAACAGGCGACAGCCATAGGGGGCAGTGGTCCATGCCGAAGCCAGGAGCCATTTCAGTCTGCGTAATCTGGAGGCTATACGTTTGAGATTGTGGTGGCCCCAAGAATGATTTCCTATGGCATGGCCGGCTCTGCTGGCCATTTTGACTATGTTTCTGTGGTTTCCTGCAGCTTTTCCCACCATGAAAAAGGTGGCCTTGGCCTTATGTCTATCGAGAATATCCAGTAGCTGGGGCGTATAGATAGGATGCGGGCCGTCGTCAAATGTGAGTGCTGCCACTGCTTCGTCGGTTTCTACATTGGTAACAATATCGCAGGGCATGTCAACCAGTGATCAGAGATGTCCAAAGGCATTTTCAAAGGCCTGTGCTAGCCGCATTACGGCTATCCTTGCCTCTTTCGGGGTGATCGGACTTGGAGGGCCGGAAGGGGTGTTGTTTGCGTCTACAATATATATTCGTCTATCGTTTTTGTCTCTCAGGACATCTACTTCGCCGCAGTCCATGCCTATTTCAGCACAGAAACGATGGATTTTTTCCAGTTCGTCTCCTGTCAGGACGTCTTCTACTTCAGCTATCACGGCCTTTGTGTTTGTGTGGTCTCTATCTACCAGACGGTCCTTGACACCCCGATACTTCCGGTAGACAAACGGGGTGCTGCCGTTGAAAACGGGCACTCTGAAATCCTCCACTAAGCCATCGTCTGTTTCATTGTTTACAAGTTTTTGATATACTACGTCATTTTTTACTTCTTGGACAGGACAATCGATCACATGGCCCTTGTGCAGGGCGTTCCAGTTCAATTTCATTACGCATTTCCCATGATGTGCGAGTGGATCGACAGCAATTGGATATCCAAATACCTTTTCAAAGACTTCGTTGACATACTCCTTGCTTATGTCGTTACAATTGTAGTTCAGGACAGTAACGCCTTTTTGTTTCAGCTTACGCAGAAAATCGAAAGAATCTTCCGGAGCAAACGGATTGCCGTCAAAGGCCAGCCACCATCTTATGGCAAAATTGCAATTTTTCCCTGGATCGGTTGTGGAACGATACCCCAGAAATCTCAGAGCTTTGCACAGGGCATGAAACGGTCTGTGTCCGTCAGGAAAAAACAGCACCTGTTTCCTCAATATGAACGTCCGCCAGAAACTCTGAACAAGCTGGCTTAGTTTTTCGATGGGACTGTTGGAACCGGTTATTTCAACTCTGTATCTGTAAATGCTCCAGCAATAGGAAAATCCTCTGGATAGCCTGCTGAAAAAATTAATGTTTGATTTGGACATTGTGTGTTCTCTACTGAATAAGACGGATCAATGGTTTTTTTCAGTTGTCAGGGGAAGATGTGCTTGGACTGATATTAAAGAAATTCAGCTGGAAGACATACCAGAGAATCATACTGACAACGATCATTTCACCCAAGTCTTCTGCCAGATTCCATATTGATTTGCCGAAGGGTATCATAATGGCTGCCATGTCCAGTACTATGCCGAAAAAAACTAATAACAGTATCAACAATATGTTTTGATATTTTTTTCCATAAGGAATTGCTGCGGAGATAGGCCGTCACGATGAATGAGAACAATAATGTTCCGAAGAAAAATGACACGGCCAGTTCTCCAAAATCCTGGGAACGTAAACCGAAAGCAGTTTGAATATTCAGAATACTGACCAGAGTTTCGCCAAGTTTCTCATGGAGTTGAAATGAATCATCTATCAACAGGTAAAGGAATAGAAAGCTCCAGGCTATATTGATTAAATGAATTCTTGTCCCGCCGAAAAAACAAAATTGCTATCCAGAACAGTTTAATGTATTGAAATGTTTCAGAGTATCCATTGTCGCGCCATATCTCAAACATGGCTTCATGTATTATGTTGGCCTGATAAAGCAGAAGATGCAGTATTGCAAACATAATATCGGTAAGCAATAGCAGAACTAACAACTTGGTGGCAGAGATTGTCTTCTCTGAAACTGTAGATTGGGGCTGTTTCGGAACTATTCGTGGTCATTGATTTTCCTGTAAATCAGAATCGTTTAGAGGATGAATCCGGATTATGTACCTCAAAATTCGACCAAATGATGATTAGATTTAATTTCAGCAGGCTACATGAAATATAGTAAGTCAAAAACTGCACCAAAAATGTGCAGCGAATTCAACGAAAAAGTGTTCTGCATTTGAATCCGGAAGGGGCGCGCGATTTTACCAAATCTGCTGTATAGTCATGGGGTTGAAATACCAGAGTACGTCTGTATGTATGCCCTCTGCTTCACATCTTCGGCAAACTTGCGAACCGAATAATCCGGGTTGAGGAGCAAACAAGAACTTGAGGAGTG
>DTYO01000067.1 GCA_012961845.1 Thermodesulfobacteriaceae bacterium | reverse complement strand
ATGGCGCACTATTCCGCGCTCATTGACAGAAGACCGGCCCGCCCGGACATAGGCGAAGATAGGGGCACCGCGTCTCTCTGCTCCGTACCTCGGGGCATCCTGAACTTCAAATCCTTCAAGAAAGAAGGCGGTTCCTAGAATCCTGCCGGCTACCTTGATGCCCTGCCCGCCGCGTCCGTGGAAACGAATGCGATACATAATCAGACCCAGTTTTCACAATGCATGCAGCCATTCGTGTCAGGCGGAATCCAGCGTGTTTCAAAAAAGCGACCACCGCCTGAAATTCATTGCTGTTTTTACCCTGGCAGTTGCAAGGTCGAGAGCTGCATCCCTGGGAAGTATGTTCTTTTTTTCGGCAATTTTCAGCACTTCCCCGGTATTTTCCCTAAGCTTTTCCTCTATGCTCTTAAAGGCGGCGGTCTGGCTTGCTCCGTGGTATTCCATGGCTGCACATATTACACCTCCTGCGTTGGCTATGAAGTCGGGCACGCACAGTACACCGCGCCGGTGGAGGTGTTTTTCAGCATCGTAGGTGATTGGTATGTTTGCGCCCTGAATGACAAGTTTCGTGTTGAGTTCGTGGGCGTTGTCTGCGTGGATGACATCCGGGCGAGCGGCTGGAATCCATATGTCGCATTCCACCTGGATCACCTGGTCTCTTTCCAGTTTTTCCCCTTCTGGATAATCGGTTACGGACCTTCCATCGTTTTTCAGGTCGACAAGCAGGTCCACATCCAGACCTTCCGGATCATGTACGGCGCCCCTCGAGTCGGCTGCAGCCACCAGTACCGTCCCTTTTTGCGCAAGGAATCTGGCGACATGTTTCCCCACGGCGCCGAAGCCCTGGATGGCCACCCTGGCGCCTTTCAGATTCAGACCGCAGTGTCCGGCTGCAATCTCAGCCACATGACTCAGGCCAAAGCCGGTGGCTCCGATTTCGTCCAGCGGAATGCCACCCAGCTCCCGCGGGAGGGCGACGACTCTGTCTATCTCGTCCTTGACCCAGGCCATACATTCTTCGTCTGTACCCATATCAGGGGCAAATATGTACTGTTCAACCTCACTCAGGGCGCAGGCGAGTCCGCGGATGAGCCGTTCCTTGTCTTTTCGGGGCATCTTCGGGTCACCGTACAGCACAGCCTTTCCGCCGCCGTGGGCAAGGCCTGCTGCAGCATTCTTGAGAGTCATAGCCCTGGCCAGACGGAAGCATTCCACTGTGCTTACATCAGACGCCATGCGGACCCCACCGATAGACGGGCCTGCAGCTACGTTGTCCACCACTAGGACACCCTTGAGGCCAATGTAAGGATTGTGAACGTGTATTACCTTGAGAGGTCCGAGATCATCTGCATAGTCGAATACATCATCCATGTATATTCCCTTTCTTGAGGATAATGATATTGAGAAACTCTCAGAGACCGCCGCCTGATTGCCGTCCCTTACTATTTTTATATCATCCCGGCCCGCTCTGTCCAGGGAGAACCCGGATTATCCACTATCGGTCAGGGGGCAACCTGCCAGCCGGTGTCTGTCCGGAACCGCCGGATGCTTCCGGACGGGAGGGAGAGATGGTCCTAGTGGGACTGAATTGTACAGGATTTTGCTGACATGAAGCGGAAAGAGCCTGGCCTGACCTCACTTGATATACATAAGTCTGTTGAGCTGTTTGATTCTGTCCCTCAGATCCGCCGCCTTTTCGAACTCCAGATTCCTGGCCGCCTCCTTCATCCTGGATTCCAGTTCGGCTATATGTTTTTCCAGTTCCCCCTTGTCCTGAAATCCGCCATAGGCCGCTTCCGGCTCCGCCACGGCCGTTACAGCGGCCTGATCTGCCTCGAATATGGAGGAAAGGGTGTCATCGGCGGCCTTGGTTATGGTGGTGGGGGTTATTCCGTGTTCGGTGTTGAATCTTTCCTGAATCTCCCTTCTCCTGGCTGTTTCTCGCATGGTTCGTTCTATGGACCCTGTGACGGTGTCTGCATAGAGCAGTACGAGTCCTTCCGCATTCCTCGCTGCCCTGCCTGCCGTCTGGATGAGAGAACGTTCCGACCTGAGGAAGCCCTCCTTGTCGGCATCAAGCACCGCCACCAGGGAGACCTCGGGCATGTCCAGCCCTTCCCGCAGCAGGTTGATCCCTACCAGGACATCGAAATCACCCTTCCTCAGTCCCTGGATGAGCTGGCTCCTCTCTATGGTTTTGATGTCGGAGTGAAGGTATTCAACCCGGATGCCAACCGAGGAATAATAGTCAGTCAGGTCCTCAGCCATCCTCTTGGTCAGAGTAGTAATCAGCACCCGTTCGTTTCTCTCCACCCTCCTGCGGATTTCATCCATGAGATCGTCAACCTGGGTCTCTGCAGGCCTTATTTCCATCCTTGGATCCGTCAGGCCCGTGGGTCGGATGAGCTGTTCCACCACATGCTGTCCGGCTGCTTTGAGTTCGTAGGGCCCGGGAGTCGCAGATACATAGATGACCGGGCCTGTGGCCTCCTGGAATTCATCAAATCGCAGGGGTCGGTTGTCCAGGGCCGAAGGCAGCCTGAACCCGAACTCCACCAGCGTGTTTTTCCTTGACCGGTCTCCAGCATACATTCCCCTGATCTGAGGAATGCCGATATGGCTTTCGTCTATAAATGTGATGAATCCCTCCGGGAAGTAGTCCAGCAGGGTGGGCGGCGGTTCACCCGGCGGCCGGCCGGAAAGGTGTCTTGCGTAGTTTTCGATGCCGTGGCAGTAACCCAGCTCCTGGAGCATTTCCAGGTCCAGATTGGTCCTCTGTTCCAGGCGCTGGGCTTCCACGAGGCGGTTTTCAGACTCGAAATACAGCAGTCTTTCGTCCAGCTCCAGTTTTATGGACCTGATTGCCCTTTCAAGGCCTCCTTCAGAAGTCACATAGTGACTTGAGGGATATATTTTCGAATCCGTGACGGTGGTCATGATCCGCCCGGTGAGGGGGTCGATCACCGACAGGTTTTCTATTTCATCACCGAATAGTTCTACCCTTACCGCCCTCTCTTCCTCATAGGAGGGGAAGATCTCCAGGACATCCCCCCTTATCCTGAACGTACCCCGCCTGAAATCCACATCATTTCGCTCATACAGCATTGCCACGAGCCCTGCAACGATATCGTCTCTTGAAAGTTCGTCCCCCACCCGGAGGTAGAGCTGCATCTGCCGGTATTCCTCAGGGGAACCCAGACCATAGATGCACGATACACTGGCCACGATGATTACGTCGTCTCTGGTGAGAAGGGAGTGCGTGGCCGAATGGCGGAGCCTGTCGATAAAGGCGTTGATGGACGCGTCTTTTTCTATGTAGGTATCTGCCTGGGGGATGTAGGCTTCAGGCTGGTAGTAGTCATAATAGCTTACAAAGTATTCAACGGCGTTTTCCGGGAACAGTGCCTTGAATTCCCCGAAGAGCTGTGCGGCCAAGGTTTTGTTGGGGGCCATTACGAGGGCCGGCCTCTGGATCCGGGCAATCACATTGGCCATGGTGAAGGTCTTGCCTGATCCGGTTACGCCCAGGAGCACCTGGTGCCTGAAGCCGGTCTCGAGTCCTTTTACCAGTGCGTCTATGGCTGCCGGCTGGTCTCCCCGGGGGGTATATCCTGACTGGAGTCTGAACCGTTTTTTCACTGTTATACCGATGTTACTGATTTGTCCGCTGAAGATAGTGGTTCCTGCACGGACAAAGTGGTCTGAAAGGGAACAGGGATTGTTTCTGTTGACAACTTCAGAAAATACACTTAAAGGACTGACTGATCTCAGGGATTGACGCTGCTCCCGTCTGCCGAACTCGGAAAGGCGGGCGGCGGTTCAGCACACCAATTTTCCACAGGAGACTTGATTATGAAAAGCAGGGATACAGCGCCTGCATCCAACTTTATCCGTAGTATAATAGAGGCTGACATAAAGGCCAACAGAAATGACGGAAAGGTAGTTACAAGGTTCCCTCCGGAACCCAACGGATACCTGCACATAGGCCACGCGAAATCCATATGCCTCAATTTCGGGCTGGCAGCCGAATACGGAGGCACCTGCCACCTCCGGTTTGACGACACCAACCCGATCAAGGAGGAAGTGGAGTATATAGAATCAATAAAACACGATGTGTCCTGGCTTGGATTCGACTGGGGCCGCCATCTGTATTATGCCTCGGATTATTTCGGGCAGCTTTATGAGTGTGCCCGGGAGCTGATCCGGAGGGGCAGGGCATTTGTATGCGATCTTTCAGGCGAGGAAATAAGAGAGTACCGGGGCACGCTTACCGAACCGGGGAAGGATAGTCCGTACCGCAACAGGACCGTGGAGGAAAACCTTGACCTTTTCAGACGCATGAAAGAGGGGGAGTTCGAGGAAGGTTCAAGGGTCCTGAGAGCCAGGATCGACATGGCTTCCGGTAACCTCAATATGCGTGATCCTGTAATCTACAGGATATTGAAAGCTTACCATCACAGGACAGGAGACAAATGGTGCATATATCCCATGTATGATTTTGCCCACTGCCTGTCTGATTCCATAGAAGGGATAACACATTCCATATGCACACTTGAATTCGAGGATCACCGCCCCCTCTATGACTGGATCCTGGATGCCCTGGATGCGGAGAACCATCCACAGCAGATAGAATTTGCCCGTCTCAACCTGACCTATACTGTCATGAGCAAGAGAAAACTCATGCAACTGGTTGACGGCGGCTATGTTTCCGGGTGGGACGACCCGCGGATGCCGACTGTTTCCGGCCTGAGAAGGAGGGGATATACTCCTGCCTCCATAAGGAATTTCTGTGAAAAGATAGGGGTGGCCAAGCGTGACAGCGTGGTCGACATTGCTCTGCTGGAACACTGTGTGAGGGATGATCTGAACAGGCGTGCTCCCAGGGCCATGGGGGTGCTGAGGCCGCTCAGGGTGGTTATAGAGAATTATCCGGTAGACCGGACGGAAGAACTGGATGCAGTGAACAATCCTGAAGATGCGTCTGCGGGTACCCGGAAGATTCCGTTTTCCAGGGTGATCTATATTGAACGGGACGACTTTCGTGAGGCTCCGCCGAAGAAATTTTTCCGCCTGGCACCCGGCAGAGAGGTGCGTTTGCGCTACGCATATTTCGTGAAGTGCACAGGGGTGGTAAAGGATGAAAACACCGGAGAAATCAAAGAGCTTAGATGCACCTATGATCCAGAGACAAGGGGAGGGGAGAGCCCGCCTGACGGCAGGAAGGTCAAAGCGACACTTCACTGGGTCTCGGCAGAGCATGCAGCCCGGGTCGAGGTTAGGCTGTATGACAGACTGTTCTCCGAGCCCGTCCCCGACAGGGGAAAAGGCGGACCGGATTTCATGAGTTTCATCAATCCCGACTCCCTGGAAGTACTGCCGGAATGTTACGTGGAGCCAGGGCTGGCCGACGCTGAACCCGGATCGATATGCCAGTTCGAGAGGCTTGGGTATTTCTGTGTTGATACTCGCGATTCGAAACCGGGCGCCCCTGTATTCAACCGCACCGTGACGCTCCGTGATACATGGGCCCGGATAGAAAAGTCCAGAAAGAAAGGTAAAAAATAATATGTCGGAAGTAATAGTCAGATTTCCCCCCAGCCCCACAGGCTATCTGCACATCGGAGGGGCCAGGACCGCCATATACAATTGGCTCTTTGCCAGGAAGTACGGCGGAAAGTTAATACTGCGCATAGAAGATACAGATGTAGAGCGTTCCACCCAGGAATCCATAGAGGGAATACTGGACGGCCTGAGATGGCTGGGCATAGACTGGGATGAAGGGCCGTATTTCCAGAGCGAATTCGCCCATGAACACGTGACGGCTGCAGACCGGCTGCTTGAATCCGGCAGGGCTTACAGATGCTTCTGCACCAGGGAGGAACTCGAGGCAAAAAGGGAGGCCGCCCTGGCTGCAAAGAAGGACCTGAAGTATGACGGCACATGCAGGAGGCTCACCCCGGAACACGCGGCTGAAAAAGAGGCGGCCGGAGTGCCCTCTGTGGTCCGTTTCAAGGTGCCGGAGAGAGACGGAAAGATCGGCTATGATGACAAGGTTCTGGGGCGTATTGAGAAGGAATACCGCGAGATAGAGGACTTCGTGATCGTAAGGTCCAACGGTAAGCCGCTCTATCTGCTCTGCAATGTGGTGGACGATATACGGGACAGGATCACCCATATAATTCGGGGTCAGGATCACATGACCAACACTGTTCGCCAGATCCTGTTATATCAGGCCTTGGGGGCCGATGTGCCGGTATTCGCCCACATGCCCCTGACTCTGGATCTGAAGAAGGCCAAGATCTCCAAGCGAAGCCATGGAGAAGTGGTTGCGGTACAGTTCTACAGGGATCACGGTTTCATCCCGTGGGCCCTGGTGAACTTTCTTGTGCTGCTTGGGTGGTCCCCGGGAGACGACAGGGAAATATTCAGCAGGGAAGAGCTTATACAGGCATTTTCTCTGGAACGGATCAACAGGTCCAACTCCATATTCAATTACAGAAAGGGTGATCCCAGGTTTTTTACAGACCCCAAGGCGATCAATATCAATGCCCATTATCTCCATACCATGCCCATCGAGGAGATCGGTGAAATGGTCAGGCAGGAGTTCCTTGCCGAAGGACTGTGGGACCCTGATTATGAGAGAGAGAAGAAAGACTGGTATCTGGCAACGCTGGACCTGATCAGGGCACGTTTCCATACTCTCAAGGATTTTGCCGCCCTGGGCAGGGCCTATTTTTCAGACGAGTATCCGTTTGATCCCAAGGCACTAAAAAAGAACGTGCTCAGACATGAGGGTCTGAAGAGGTGGCTGCCCGAACTGGCAGAACGTCTGGAAGAAATACAGGACTGGAGCCTTGAGAGCACCGAGGCCGCTGTAAGGGCGTTTGCGGAAGAGACCGGTGTCAAGCCTGGAATAATAATAAACGGGATCCGGACCGTAGTAACCGGGCAGATCAAGGGGCCTGGTATTTTCGATGTGCTGGTGGCCGTAGGAAAGGACAGGGTGGTAAGTAGGCTCAGGAAGACACCCGAACTCTATGTAGCTGCATGAAGCTCGCATGGCTACGTGATTCGTGTCTGAACAGGTATGAATACCGCATAATTTCTTGTTTCATGTCAGGCCAGGCAAAATCCATAATGTTTCAGGGTACCGGGTCAGGTGTTGGGAAGAGCATAATTGCTGCGGCCCTGTGCCGGGTTCTTTTCAGGATGGGGGTCAGGGTGGCGCCGTTCAAGGCGCAGAACATGGCCCTGAACTCTTTTGTCACTGCCGACGGCAGGGAGATGGGCCGCGCCCAGGTGTATCAGGCAGAGGCCTGCGGGTTGGACCCTGATGTCCGTATGAATCCCATACTTCTCAAACCCACAGGGGACAGCCGTTCGCAGGTGATAGTAATGGGCAGACCCGTGGATCATTTTTCGGCCCGGGATTACTATGCCTGCCACAGGCAGCATACGGAGACGGTCCGCAGGGCCTACGACTCCCTTGCTGCAGATTTTGAAGCAATCGTTATTGAGGGTGCAGGCAGCCCTGCGGAGATCAATCTCCAGGCAACCGACATCGTAAACATGAATATGGCCTCCCATGCACGGTCTCCGGTAATCGTCGTGGGCGACATAGACAGGGGCGGAGTGTTTGCGTGGCTGAAAGGCACCTGGGATCTTGTTCCGGACAGGCACAGGCATCTGATAAGAGGGTTCATCATAAACAAGTTCAGGGGGGATGTGTCGCTGCTCCAGCCCGGCGTCGAACAGTTTGCCCGTATGGTTCCCGTGCCGGTTCTGGGTGTCATGCCCTGGTTTGAGGGAATAGAAGTGGACCAGGAAGACGGGTGTTTCGTCCGTTCTTCAGGCGCTGCCGTCTGTGAAGAAGATGCCGTCCGCATATGCGTGGTCCATCTTCCCAGGATAAGCAACTTCACGGACTTCGCTCCCCTCGGCTTCGAGCACGATGTGGATCTGGCTTTCTGCAGAAGCCCTGACCAGGCAGGCAGGTGCAGCTGTATAATAATCCCGGGCACAAAGGCCACTCGAAGAGATCTTGAATGGATGCACCGGTCGGGATGGACCGGATACCTGACTGAGGCCGCAGCCCGTGGAGTGATGATTGCCGGCATCTGCGGAGGATACCAGATGCTCGGCCTGGAAGTGAAGGATCCTGATGGTATTGAAGGCCCTCCTGGAACCAGTCCGGGCCTCGGCCTGCTGCCCGTTTCCACCGTGATGGCCGGGCGCAAGGAGCTTTCCCAGGTAAGAGCGGAGGTGCTCATGCCTCCGATGATACCCGGCACGGTGCAGATCAACGGCTATGAAATTCATATGGGCCGGACATCGGCGGAAGGGAAATTCATGCCCATCGGGCCGGGGCTTGATGAGGGCACCGGTGCCGCTGTCCATGACCTCAGTGCGTGGGGTACATATATACACGGCATATTTGCCTGTGACGGGTTCCGGCGCGATTTTCTGGATTTTCTCCGCATCCAGTCAGGAATGAAGCCGGTTGAACGCAGCAGATCATGGCGGAAATACAGGGATGAACAGATAGACAGCCTTGCTGCGTGGATGGAACAGTCTGTGGATATGGGGGCAATAACTGCCCTGATGGGTCTTTGATCCGGATAATCAGTATTTGTTTGGCTTTTGAACCGGATAATCCGGGTTCAGGCACGGCACGGTACGGCATCTGCTTTGTTGCCCGGCACCTGGAGTAAAGGAAGTATGCCGGCGCGCCGGCCGCCCTGAAGTAAAGAAGGGCAGCCGCACAAGGAGAGGAGTAAATGCGGCTGCCCGGAGAGGGTGATTCTAAGGGTACACTAAAGAAGGTCGGTCTTTTT
The DNA here is from genome assembly GCA_012961845.1 of Thermodesulfobacteriaceae bacterium. GTDB lineage: Bacteria > Desulfobacterota > Dissulfuribacteria > Dissulfuribacterales > UBA3076 > DTYO01. The sequence goes on along the minus strand of DTYO01000067.1, from coordinate 6,046 downwards.
CAGTACGAATACAGAGGCCTGGTAGCCGACGGCGACAAGGGCCAGCCACGACAGCAGTAAAAAGGCATTCATGGTGTTCCTCCTTGATTTGCTGAATTCATTTAATAGGTTTCGTCACTCAACTCTTCGGCAGACAGCCTGGTCCTGTTCATTGCCCACCAGACATATGCCACATATGCCAGCACAAGCGGGATGGTCAGGGCGACATAGGTCATGGTTGTCAGTGTGAACTGGCTGCTGGAGGCATTGAAAATGGTCAGACTCGACTGCAGGTCTGCCTTGGATGGATAAAATGCCGTGTTGTTGTATGCGGGCAGCAGGAGTACGGCCAGACCGACCAGCACGGTTCCCAGCCCGCCGAACCATATACCGGCCCTGGATCTGGATTTGGCGGTTATGAAAACACCGAGGATTACCAGAACCAGTCCTGCTGCCAGCAGGCCGATCAGCCATGGATTGGCCAGAAGGTTGGCAAGGTATTTCCGGCTGACCATGGCAATGGTGCCCCGGTCATCTACTATGCCGTAGCCGTCCATCAGCAGCAGGCTCACAAGGACATATCCGAGAAACGGCAGCGAACAGATGAAATTTACCATACAGGCCTTTCGCAGGCGGTTTTCCATGTCAGGTGTTGCGGAAAAATCTATATCGTTTACGAGGTACATGGCCCCCAGAGTCCGGGCGTTGAATACGAGAAACAGCCCCATGGAAAGGTTGAAAAGGGAAAATGCAGCCTCGAGCCCCCGTAATGGATTGGTCCAGGTGACCATGTTGTAGCTGCTCAGTTCAAAGTTGGAGCCGGTGAAAAAAGTTCCCACGGCTGCTCCTATCAGCAGGATTCCCACTGAACCGTTGATGAACAGAAACAGCTCATAAACGCTGGAACCCAACAGGTTGCTGGGTTTCTTGCGGAATTCGTAACTGACCGCCTGGACTATGAATGTGAACAGGATGAGTATCCACACCCAGTAGGCTCCTCCGAAGGAAGTGGAGTAGAATTTCGGGAACGAAGCAAACAGCGCGCCGCCGAAAAGGACCAGGGTGGTAAAGGTCAGTTCCCATTTTCTGCCCAGAGAATTGATTACCAGGTCCTTTTCCAGGCCTGTCTTGGCCACCTGCCAGAGCAGGCTCTGGCCGCCTTGAACAAAGTTCAGAAAGAGAAAGAGCGCACCGACAACGGAACATAGCAGCCACCACAGGTGCTGCAGGGTCGAGTAGTCAAGGTTTCCTATCATGTGTTAATCCTCCTCGGGTCCAATGCTGATCTGTTTGGCCATGATGCCGATCTCGGCTATGAGCAGTAAGGTGAACAGGGCCAGAAACATGAAAAAAGTGGTCTGCACTGTGCCTGCTGTCAGGTTCGAAGTGGCGACTCCCACAGGCAGCATGTTCTGAATCGCCCACGGCTGGCGGCCGACTTCAGCCACTATCCAGCCTGCCTGGGATGCCACCATGGCAAGGAAAAACATTGTGGTGCCCAGGCCGAGGAGCCATCGCTGCCGAACCAGCGTGCCCTTGATGGAAAAGAAGAGATAAAGGATGCAGACTAGGGTGAACAGACTTCCAAGAATCACCATGATATGGAAGGCGTAGAATGACAGGGCTACAGGAGGTACGGTATCCTCGGGTCTTTCCAGAAAACCGTAACCTATGAAATCCCTGTTTTCATTGAAAGCCGCTAGGGCCTCCCAGGCCGCGGCTTCGTCACCGGCCTCCTTTGCTGTTTTATAGGCATCCAGGTTGGCCAGGGCCATCCTGCCCTTCTTGATTTTCTCACCTGCCCCCATGATGCCGTGTTCATCATTGCCGTAAACAAAATCTTCTATTCCCGGCACGAACGATCCGGGTGAGCGATTGGCCAGGAGGGAGAGCAGACCGGGAATGCGGATTTCGAAACTGAATGCCTCCTGCTGATCACCAGGCTGTTTGGTGGGATTGATGAGGCCGGCGGCCACCAGGCCGGCACCGTATTCTCCCTTATACAGGCCCTCGAATGCGGCAAGCTTCATGGGCTGGTGTCTGGCGTTTTCAAAAGCCGCTTCGTCACCTGTAAAGGCGGTAAATCCAGAGGCCAAGAGACCGAAAACGGCTGCCACTGCAATGGAACGTCTGGCCATCTGAATGTGCCTTCCCTTGAGGATAAACCAGGACGATATGGAGATGATGAACAGGGAGGCCAGCAGCATGGATGAACTGGTGGTGTGGGTGAATTTGGATACCGCCACGGGATTGAATACCACATCGGCGAAATCTTTCATTTCGAAACGGGCTGTGTCGGGGTTGAATGCCTGGCCCACAGGGTGCTGCATCCAGGCGTTTGCCACCAGGATCCACACGGCGGACAGGTTGGAGCCCAACGCCACCATCCAGGACGAAAACAGGTGAAATCCCTTGGAGACCCGGTTCCAGCCAAAAAACATGACGGCGAAGAATGTGGCTTCCAGGAAAAATGCGATTATGCCTTCTATGGCCAGCGGCGCCCCGAAGATGTCGCCGACCATCCAGGAATAGTTGGACCAGTTGGTTCCAAACTCGAATTCCATGATGATGCCGGTAGCCACGCCTATGGCGAAATTTATGCCGAACAGCTTCATCCAGAACTTTGTCAGGTTTTTCCACTCATTGCTGCCCGTTCTTACGTAGATGGTGTGATAGAATGCAATGATCCACGTAATACCCAGGGTCAGCGGTACGAAGATCCAGTGATACATTGCCGTCAGAGCAAACTGGGCCCTGGCCCAGTTCACCATAGTCAGGTCAAAATTCTCTATCATCCTTTTCCTCCTTATGCATAATTTTTTGGTTCTGTACAGGTCTGGTCAGTTCGCTGAGGACGTAATCCGCCTTCTGTTTGTCAGTAGAGAATCTGGATCCGAGAAAATCGTGGAAAAAGAAGAGTTTGAGTACTCCGAACATGATGATCAGCTTGATGATGATCACCTTCCAGAGTGTTTTCCCCACGGTCATCCTGCGGAATCCATCCACATAAAAATGAATAACCCGGCGGACCGGACCTGATATTCTCAAATTTATGTTGTTCCTTGATCGCATTTTACCCTTGATTCACTTTCCAGTTCAGGGATGTTTTCATACGCAACGTGTGCAGTGCCTTTTTCCGCCGAAAGCCCGGGGATGCACGATCCCTGCAGGACCAGCTGAGCAAAACTGACTCCTGCAAGCGTGTTTCTAAGCTGGTCCCGCGCATCCATCCAGACCCTGTGGACAGCGCAGCAGGCGGTGGACGTGCAGGATGACGGCCTTGCCACACAGTCGTTGAGATAGATTTCACCGATTATCGTTTCCACTATATCAAGAAGGGAGATGGTTTCGGGATTCCTGAGCAGGATAAAGCCGCCCTTTGCTCCCTGTCTGATCTCTATGAACCCGGCTCTTGCCAGGTCTTGGGCGATCTTCGCAAGGAAATGAGACGGAATTCCAGCATGTTCGGCAATTTCCTGACGGCTGGCCAGTATGCCCGGACCCAGTGTGGAGAGATAGACCATGCACCGTATGGCATATTCTGCTGCACGTGTAAGCCGCATATTAAGACAATATAATTAGGACAGATAAGATGTATTTTGTCCTGAATACGGACAGGCTGCTGATAAGTTGCCTGGCTCTGGGAGATCTGAAGCATTCTGGGATATGGACTCCAGATACAGGACAATTAATATCTTTTTTATCCTGATAAGTCCATCCTGTCAAGTCCAGGCAAGGCTGAAATTGCGGATGATCCGGGAATGCCTGTTGAACCCGGACAATTCGGTTTACAGGGCGGAGCAGGAGGGCCGGCCTCAGTCGTGTATGACGGGAGATTACTGTAACCAGATGACGATCAGGGGTTGGAGTCTGGATGGCAAGCAACTGTGGGTGGGACCGGTCTGCCGGTCAATCCGTCTTTCTGTGCAGGTATGAGGCGATAGACGAGTCCATGAAAATCTGCATGAAATGGAACATGAGGAGGACTATGACCGCGCTGCCCGTATCGTATTCAATGCCGGTCAGCACTGCCACGCTGATGGGAAGGGTTTTCTGAGAGGTCACGAATACAAGGGCTTTCAAGTCGGCAGTCGGAAGGCGCAGCATTTTACCGACCTGCCTGTTTATGGCCAGCAGCAGGACATGGACCAGACAGACGGCGCCAAGGATCAGTGCATATTCAGCGATCCCCAGTCCTAGCAAATGCGCTTTTGGAAACGGCTAAAGAGCTGTAAACTGCCAGGATGATGCAGCTGGAGTTGACGTAGTTCCAGTTCGGTGAAACCCTGGATTTCCGGCTGATGGTCCTGACAGATTTCCCGATTGCAAAGGGGAGCAGGACAAAACAGAGCAGCTTTACCAGCAGGGCTAGCTGGTCTATGTCGACAGACCCGGCGGCCCTGAGGCACAGATCCAGCGTGAAGGGCATGGTGAAAATGCCTAGGATGTTCAGAGACACAGTCAGAAACAGTGCCAGGACCGTGTTCCCACGGCTTATTCCGGTGATTACAACACCTGATGACAGTGTATGTAGGAGGTACTGCGGCGACAATGATCATACCCATGGCCAGGTACTGGGGAAGGCTGAACAGACCGGCTGTGATGACGCCCAGTACGGGAGATAGGAGCAGGGAGACGAAAGCCGCGGCGAGACATATGACGAGAAGGCGCCTGTCCGGGGAAATCCCGCCCGTCCCGGTCTGGTAGCCGCTTACAAGGAAGATGATGAAGACCAGTATTTTGGAACCGTTGTTTTCCGCGAGTAAGATGTCCGGTTCCCGCAGGAACAGTGCGAACGGGACCGCAAGGATCAGACCGGCAGGTAGAAATAGCTGTTTCATGGAATCTGCCGTCCCTGTTTACAGAGCAGCAGGTTTAAAGTCAAATGCTTTTGGTCCTGAAGTCAGGAATCCGGCTTTGCTGAGAGATTGGTGGAGCTCCGTGATCACCAGATCCGAACTGAGCTGGCCGCCGGGCCGGGTTTACGTGACCCGGCGGCACTTGTCTGCGGTTTGGCCCGGCTTGCTACTTCTTTTTTCCTACGGTTATCTGGTCACGGATCTTAATGAATTTTTTCCCTCCTATTCCCTTTACATTCTTCAGGTCCTCTGCCGAATGAAAACCTCCTGTCCTTTTACGGTATTCTACAATCCGTTCAGCGGTTTTCTCCCCTACCCCCGGCAGTTCCTGGAGTTCAGAAATGGATGCGGTATTTATATCGATTTTGCCTGCGAATGCGGCCGGCGCAAATAGCAGAGTTAATGCAAGAAGGCCGGCAGTTACTAAATCCAAAGGTTTTTTCATTCTGATGTTCATGGGCTGTCTGTTACTCCTTTTGAGACGAATATTTGTTGAATCTCCAAAAAGCAGGCCCGCTTCGGGATGTTCGGGAGTTGCAACCCTCAGGCCAATACAGGGCCGATTCAGGATCCAGAGGGGATGTGAAAATGATGTTTCTTGGTTCATAATGACCTGTGATCCATAAGAAAAACATTTCAAATGACCATTTTTAATTTTCTCGCAAAGGTATAGCGAAAAAATATCATATGGTTATCTGCCTGAAAGAAAATTCATAAACCCTAAAATTTTTTTTATTCTTCATCATTTTTGCCTGAAAAGGCTGGAAGAAAACCAGCTTCTTAACTGTCGGGCTGAAAGGAGTTCAGAGGCACAAAACGTGCGTCGCGACTGTTTTATCATCTGGCTTGATACAGCAAAACAGTCTTGGGTTTTTCAGGGAAGAAGGTGGAGATGGTGGCAGTAGAAGGAATATTTTTATCTCGACAACATTCTCGTGAGGGTGATGGATTACCGGCAGGGGAATGAAGTTTCCCCAGAGGATATCGTGGCCGATAACGCCGATGTAAACGTCGAGGTTACCGGTAAATGGTCACATTCAACCGTGGTGACAGGTTTTCTTGGATTGGACTATTTATTTTTCGGCAAAATTGTTTTGTTTTCTCCTGATCCTGTTAACTTAAATGATGAAATGGTATGAACCCAAATTATGCACTTCTCGGTAATCGAGCTTTTGGCGGTCGGTTTCTCAGGGGAGTGACATCATATT